>NZ_VNHM01000003.1 GCF_008124625.1 Desulfallas thermosapovorans DSM 6562 | reverse complement strand
GCCATTGAACTGGAAACCGTTCCTTATCTCATTAGATAATTGATGTCCATAATTCAGTTAGCGTCCCTTATCAGGTGGCGCTAACTGAAAACCATCAAACAAAGTTTGTATTATTAATGCCATGCATTGGCGAGTAGGGCTAAGTCACCAGTGGTTTAATAATAGATTATGGCCCGGTAAGATAAAATAAACAGGTAGGGGTATCGATGGTTATGAATGATAATTTATACGATTATAGTACCGGTGGTTTAGACGATATAAGGGCCGATTTAGTATTAAATGATATGGAAAAACAGCTAATCAGGCAGGCTGGGATGGTTATACAATGTCCCAAGAATTATGTGTTATTTTCCGCTGGTGATGTTTCCGATCAAGTATACTTAATTGAGAGCGGTTGGGTAAAAATATATAGAATTTCTGCGGATGGCAAAAGGGTAACCGTTGGTAGCATTCGTGGCCCGGGGGAACTGGTGGGGATGGCGGAAACATTTCTTGATATAAAACGAACTTGTTTTGCGGGAACCATTAGCAAAGGTTCGGTGGTGTTATTATCTAAAACAAAATTCATGGAAATAATGACTCAAAATTCATTTTTGACCTTTAAAATTATAAATTTGTTAGCAGCTAGAATGCGTGAAGCTGAGGCTATTATCCATGAAATGGTATGCAGTCAGGCGCTGGGGAGATTGGCAACATTATTAATGAAAATGGGCGAACGTATGGGCGTGCATACCAAAAATGGAATTAAAATAAATATACATTTAACCCATGAAGAAATTGCCAGTATGGTGGGCATTTCACGGCAAACCGTTACATCGGCTCTTAATACTTTTAAACAAGAAAAAAGCATAGCATTCGAAGGCAGGATGATCCGCATTAATCCTGACAAGTTGGCTAAATGGCTGGCTTGATTAAATAAAAGCCGGGACTATACTATATAGCCGGCTTTTTTAATTTTTTACAAATATCCACTAATGTCAAATAAGGGCGGTTTATCGGTATAAATAATCGTGATATAATTACTTATCGACATGATACAAATCTATATCACTATATAAGTTGTCTTGATAGTTGTTATAAGCTGTATTGATAGTTATTCTTTATATGATGATATAAATCTGTATCATATGGCAATAATATTTTATCGAATTAGGTCTGTAAAAAGACCGAGTTTGAATCGATTAATCAAATAAACACGTGCCATTACGGCTATTGTGGAATGCAGGTACATTATTTGCAACATTTTTGTATATACCCGATATGATAATTAATCGGACAAGATCTATTCATTTGTCTACCCGGCTGTGAAGGATGTCTAAATGATTTAAATATAAATCAATGGGGGTGAAAAAGATTGCGGGAGTATTTTGCAAAAAAGATGGGTATGGGGAGGTACCCTGATAAAACTATTGCTGAAGTTTTTAGTAATGACCGGCGTTATTTTGATCAAATTCTTTATAAAAACGCCAAATTTAGAGCAGAATATGCCAAAGCTTTGGAGCAATGGATTAAAACCCAGGAGGAGAATGGCGTTAGTCATGGCCATATAGACCTGAATCGAATACTGCTGGCTATTGAAATTACTGGAGAAGATAAAGTTATTTCGTTATTTAAAAAATTAATCGAGGTTTTAAATGCAGAATGGCCCGATAAAAAACTTCCAGAGGATATTGATTATAAAGCAACCTTGGATGGTAAATATAATGGCTTAGAGGGTTACGGACCACAATTAAAAAGAATACAAACATTTTGGGAACGATTAGCAATACCTACGGTGTGGTAAACGCTAAAATTCATGGAAAGGATGATTTGGGTGAGTAACAATAATAATAACGTAACTACGGAAGACACAAGGCCAAGGGAGAGGGCTTACGTTGTCAAGTGGATGAGGGAAGTATTTGCTGAAAAACCAACCATGGCTGAGCGTAAAGCATTTTTTGCAAAAATGAGTTCAATATGCAATTACCATGGTATAACAATGGAAGAATTACTTAACGAACCTAAGTAATGTTGTTATTATTAACGGTTTAAGCCCCGCATCGCCGGTTTAAACCGTTAATAAGTTAATAATATTAATAATAATTAGTTGATTAATAAGGAGGGAGTAATAATTGAATAACCAAACTCTTGAAAATAAAATACCCATTAATGATATACTGTACTCTCTCCGCGAAGGGTTTGTAATGGTGGATTGCCAGGGCGTGATAATTCAAATCAACCCGACGGCTGAGGAAATGTTAAAAATCGACCGTGGGATAGCATTGGGTAAGCGTATTTCCGGCATGGTGCCCGGTTCTCCGTTAATTAAAGTGTTGGAGACAGGTAAAGAAGTTTCCCCCTGGCATGAAACCCGCGGTGATAAAAAATTGCTGTCATACCACTTTCCAATACGCACCGATGGAAAATTGGAAGGTGCCTATAGTATATATTTGGATATAATCGACTTGGAAGAAAAAAAGCTTCAATTTCAAAATGCCATACAAAAGGAAAAGGAACTTGAAGCTATATTGGAAAACTCTCATGACGGTATTTGGATTATGGACGGTGCCGGGGTAACATTGCGGGTCAGTAAATCCTGGGAGGACTTTTCAGGTATTAAACGGGAGGAAATGGTCAATCGTTCTGTTTATGAAATTGTCGCCCAGGGCTATTATACCGATTCCGCCGCTATCCATGTTATTGAACAGAGAAAACCGGTAACCATCATGTATGAAACCAAGACTAATCGTAAAGCGTTGGTGACTGCCACACCGGTCTTTGATGAAAATGGAAATATATGGCGTATTATTTCAAATGTTCGTGACATTACAGAAATAGATCGTTACAGACAAGAGTTGGAGGAGAGCAAGCGTTATAAAGAAGAGCTCAAATTACTACGCAAGCAACAATATGAATCTGACGGGGTTATCGTGCGTAGCCAGGCTATGAAGGACGTCTTTAAGCTTGCGGCCCAAACAGCCGGCTCCGATGCTACGGTATTAATCCTGGGTGAATCCGGTGTTGGTAAAGATGTTGTGGCGCGTTATATCCACAGGACAAGCAATCGCGAAAAGGGTCCTTATATTCGGGTAAACTGCGGGGCTATTCCCGAGGCATTGATGGAGTCGGAGTTATTTGGATATGAGGAGGGCTCTTTTACCGGGGCACGTAAAAAAGGAAAGCCGGGCATGTTTGAACTGGCTCATGGAGGCACATTGTTTCTGGATGAGGTGGGTGAAATTCCCATTCAAATGCAGGCTAAATTGTTGCATGCATTACAGGATCTCAAGGTTATGCGGGTTGGTGGTATGAAACCGGTGGATATTGATATAAGGGTTATAGCCGCTACCAACCAGGATTTAAAAGAAATGGTTGATAAAGGACAATTTCGCAGCGACCTTTATTATCGCTTAAATGTAATACCGGTGGTTATTCCCTCTTTACGGGAGAGGCCCGAGGATATCATTCCGTTGCTGCTTGAATTTCTTAGAAAATATAATGAAAAATATAACATGCGGAAAACATTTAGCTCTGCCGCCTTGGAGAGCATAATGAAATATCACTGGCCCGGTAATGTCCGTGAGTTACAAAACGTAACAGAAAGATTAGTTCTTACTTGTACATCAGATGTGATAGATGTTAAACACTTGCCGCCTATGCTCAAAGAAACTCCGTCTTTAGTGGATTTTCACATATCTGATATGGGTACTCTAAAAGAAGCCAGGGAGCAACTTGAAAAGTCGATGGTTTCCTGGGCGCTCAAGCGTTACGGGAGCACGCGCAAAGCGGCGGCGGCTTTGGGGGTAACCCAACCTACAGTTGTTCGCATGTCACATAAATACGGTTTAAATAAAAACCGAACCGATTAATGAAAGGGGAAGGGTTATGGTTAAAATTATAACACCGGAAAAAACATTACATGACAATGAAAGTATAGCTAAGAAAAATAGAAACATAATTAACGAAAACGGTATTATCATGATTAACTTAATTGGTGGACCTGGTGCCGGTAAAACCACCCTCTTGGAAAAAACCCTGCGCCTGTTAAACGATAAATTTAATGTTGCCGTGATCAATGGTGACCCGTACACCTCATATGACGCTGAAAAGTTAGCTGCCACAGGTGTTGTGGATGTAGTACAAATAAATACCCAAAATAATTGCTGTCTGAGTGCGGGTATGGTAGCCCGGGCAATTGAGCAATTGCCCCTTGAACAGCTTGATCTAATTATAATTGAAAATGTAGGTAATATTTTATGCACGGTTGATGTTGATTTGGGTGAAAACTTTAGGCTGCTTGCCGTTAGTGTAACAGAGGGTATGCACGGGCCTGAAAAGTATCCCCTGGCATTCAGGAACGCCTTTGCAGTTGCCATTACCAAGACAGATTTGTTACCCCATGTTAATTTTAACCTGGGAGCATATATAAGCCAGTTAATGCAACTAAACAGCAACCTGAAAATATTCCCGGTCTCGGCTGAAAAAGACGAAGGTACGGAAGATTGGAGCCAGTTAATTGGGAGAATGCTTTGGAAAGGAAGAAGGTTTATCAATGTGAATTAACACAGCCCAACCCCTGTACTCAGCCTGGTATAAAGCCCATTTAGCATTAAATGGTTTTAAAGCTGCTTGTTTTTGTTAAGGGATTAATGTAAAATATTTTAGTGATCGTTGTTGAATGGAGGAGAATTAAATGGCGGAAACTGTGGCTGAAAAGGGGACATGGACAGTTAAAAAAGGTCTGGCTGAAATGCTCAAGGGCGGAGTAATTATGGATGTCACCACCCCTGAACAAGCCAAAATAGCTGAAGAAGCGGGAGCCTGTGCAGTAATGGCGTTGGAGAGGGTTCCCGCTGATATACGTGCAGCCGGTGGAGTGGCCAGGATGGCCGATCCCACTGTTATAATACGAATTATGGATGCAGTTACTATACCGGTAATGGCCAAGGCAAGAATCGGTCATTTTGTGGAGGCGCAAATACTCGAGGCTTTGGGTGTTGACTATATAGACGAAAGCGAAGTACTTACACCGGCGGATGAACAGCACCATATAGATAAGCATGCCTTTAAAGTACCATTTGTATGCGGTGCCCGTAATTTGGGTGAAGCCCTCAGGCGTATTGCCGAAGGTGCGGCGATGATTCGTACCAAGGGTGAACCCGGCACGGGTAACGTGGTGGAAGCTGTTCGCCACATGCGTATGGTAATGGGGGAAATACGCCGGGTGCAGAACCTGCCCAGGGAAGAATTGATGAGTGTGGCCAAAGAGATGGGTGCACCCTATGAATTACTTTTGGATGTGGCCAACAACGGTAGATTGCCGGTAGTGAATTTTGCCGCCGGTGGTATTGCTACCCCGGCGGATGCAGCATTAATGATGCAACTGGGTTGTGACGGTATTTTTGTTGGTTCGGGGATATTTAAATCTAATGATCCCCAGGCCCGGGCCAAGGCTATTGTGGCCGCCACCACACATTATAATGATCCTAAAATACTGGCCGAAATTTCCCGGGATCTGGGTGAAGCCATGCCCGGTCTTGAAATATCCACTATTGCGCCCGGGCAGCGTATGCAGGACAGAGGTTGGTAATGGGAGCAAGACTATGCTAGTAGGTGTACTCGCCTTACAGGGTGCCTTTCGGGAGCACCAGCGCTCTTTGGAAAAATGCGGCGTTTCAACTTGCCAGGTGAGAAAGGCGTCGGAACTGCATAGCGTTGATGCTTTGGTTATTCCAGGTGGTGAAAGCACCACGATGGGTAAATTAATGAGCGAATTTGAATTAATGAAACCCATACTGGATTTGGCTCATCAAGGTATGCCCATTTTCGGTACCTGTGCCGGGTTGATTATGCTGGCCAAACAAATCAGGAACTCCCGGCAGCAAACACTGGGTTTAATGGATATAGAGGTGGAGAGAAACGCCTATGGGCGGCAGGTGGACAGTTTTGAAACAGATTTGAATATACCTGTTTTAGGGGCTGAGCCACTCAGGGCGGTTTTTATCAGGGCCCCTTATATAACTAAAGTGGCTGAAGGTGTGGATGTGCTGGCCTATTGCGATGATAAAATAGTATGTGCCCGTCAAGATCGCTTTCTGGTGGCGGCTTTTCACCCGGAGTTGACCAGTGACCTGCGCATGCACCAGTACTTTATCTCGTTAATCGCCGCTAAAACTCCCGCCTAACACAAGGGAAGGGGACACACCTGCCAAACTTGGATATTTCCCTTGGGACAGGAATGTTCCCAATTAATGGAGTTAAAGGGCGATAAACTCGAAATAAGAGAAACCAGGGTTTCAGGTGGCATTAAAACACCACCTGAATCAAATCTTTTATATTGAAAATGTTGCTAAATGAACAAATGGTATAAAACTATTGCAAAAAAAAGTTGAATGTAGTAATATTTTATAGAGATCATTGTTATTTTAATATAAATTAAACCCGATGCAGGGGTAAAGTAACCATAAGCAATTTTCAGAGAGCCGGTGTTTGGTGTGAACCGGTAGTTGTATGTGGTGAAAAGGCTCCCCGAAGGGGGCTCGCTGAAAAAAGCAGTAGGCGGGCACGGACAGTTCCGTTATTTAAACGAAGAGGGTTTGTTTAGTATTTCTTTTATCTAAACAAATCAATATGGGTGGTACCGCGGGAGAAATACCTCTCGTCCCTGTGATTTAATGTTTATAGGGATGGGGGGTTTTTTATTATAGCTTAACAAAAAATTAGTTATATACCAGGTATTATTTACTATTACTTAACTTAGCCAAGGAGGAAGATTACATATGCAGGATAAAAGTTATTTAATGATTCCGGGACCGACCCCGGTACCGCCGACGGTGGTTGCCGCCATGACAGCGCCCATAATCGGGCACCGCAGTGAAGGTTTTCAGGTACTGCACAAAGGTATTATTGCTAAATTGCAGAAACTGTTCCAAACCCAAAATGAAATATATATATTGACCAGTTCCGGCACCGGTGGTATGGAGTCCGCGGTGGCCAACACGGTCAGCGCCGGGGATAAGGTGCTCACCCTGGTGGGCGGTAAATTTGGCGAGCGCTGGTCTGAACTAGCCCATCAATACGGCGCTGAAGTAATCGAGCTGAACTATGAATGGGGCACCTGTGTGGACCCGAGGTTGGTGCAGGAAGCACTGGCGGCCAACCCCGACATTAAAGTTGTTTTTGCCACCCAGAATGAAACTTCCACCGGTGTGGTAAACGATATTGAAAGTATTGGTAAAATAGTGGCTCAAACCCCGGCACTTTTCGTGGTGGACGGAGTCAGCGGCGTAGGCGGCATTGAAATCAAAGTGGACCAGTGGCATGTGGATATATTAACCACCGGCTCTCAAAAATCGTTAATGCTACCCCCTGGTTTGGCCATTCAAAGTATCAGTGATAAAGCCTGGCAAGTAATTGAAGCCAACAAATCACCACGGTATTATTTCAGCTTGCTCAAGGCCAGGAAACAGTACCCCAAATGGAACACGGCCTATACCCCGGCAGTATCGCTGTTTGTAGGCCTCGACGCGGCACTGGATATGATGTTGAACGAAGGTTTGGATAATGTATATGCCCGGCATAAATTGCTCCGTGACGCCACCCGGGCTGCCATCAGGGCACTGGGATTGAAATTGATGACCGAAGACAGCTGCGCCTCCCCGGTGGTCACCTCGGTGTACGCGCCGGAAGGTATCGGGGCGGATGATATTCGCAAAGTGCTGACCAAAGAATATAATATCACCTTTGCCGGCGGGCAAGCTAAATTGAAAAATAAAATCTTCCGCATTGCCCACATGGGTTTTGCCGATCAGATGAATGTGATCATTGCCATAGCCGGTTTGGAAATGGCACTGCAAAAGGTTGGTTATCCGGTTGAACTTGGTGCTGGTGTAAAAGCAGCCCAGCAAGTATTTTTGGGGGAGTGAAAAATAATGGCAAAATATAAAG
This sequence comes from Desulfallas thermosapovorans DSM 6562, assembly GCF_008124625.1. Taxonomy (NCBI): domain Bacteria; kingdom Bacillati; phylum Bacillota; class Clostridia; order Eubacteriales; family Desulfallaceae; genus Desulfallas; species Desulfallas thermosapovorans. Next base: position 219,679 of record NZ_VNHM01000003.1, on the reverse strand, counting down.
TCCTGGCAATGGATAATGTATCCCAAAAGGGTTTGGAACCTTTATACCAAGACCCGGATATTGAGGTGGTTATCGGCTCAAAAATGACCGAAGATGAACTGGTGGCTGTTATTGGTGAGTATGACGCCATGATAGTGCGCAGTGCCACCAAAGTGACACCCCGGATTTTGGAGAATGCTCCCAAACTGAAAGTGGTGGGCCGGGCCGGAGTAGGTGTGGATAATATTGATCTTAATGCCGCCACCCAGCACGGTGTGCTGGTGGTTAATGCCCCGGACGGTAACACCATTGCCGCCGCCGAACATACCGTGGCCATGATGCTGGCCCTGGCCAGGAATATTCCCCAGGCTGTGGCCAAAATGAAAAACGGCGTATGGGATAAAAAAGCCTTTCTGGGTGTGGAACTGCGGGGTAAAACACTGGGTGTTATCGGTCTGGGCAGAATCGGCTCGGCAGTGGCCCGGCGGGCCCAGGCCATGGAAATGGATATAGTGGCCTACGACCCCTACATTTCCGCGGAAAAGGCTGAATCCATGGGGGTTAAGCTGGTTACTTTGGAGGAGCTGTTACCGGTGGCGGATTTTATCACCGTGCACATGCCCAAAACCAAAGAAACTTATCACATGCTGGATGACAAGGCATTCGCGGCCATGAAGGACGGGGTGCGGGTGATCAACTGTGCCCGTGGCGGTATTGTGGATGAGGAAGCTTTATACAAGTATATGCAGTCCGGTAAAGTGGCCGGTGCGGCGCTGGACGTTTTTGAAAAGGAACCCAACACCGACAGTCCTTTACTGGAATTGAACAATTTTATCGCCACCCCGCATTTGGGCGCCTCCACCGCCGAAGCCCAGATTAATGTAGCCGTGGATGTGGCCGAGGAAATAGTGGATGCCCTGAAAGATAAGGTGGTGCGCAATACCGTAAATGTCCCGTCAGTTAAGCCTGAAGTTATGTCCAAGATCAAGCCCTACCTGAAATTGGCTGAAAAACTGGGTAAATTCCAGGCCCAGCTGGTGGAGGGACGGGTTAATAAATTGGAAATCACTTATAACGGCGACCTGGCCGGTGCAGATGTCAAGCCTATTACCACCGCGGTGGTAAAGGGATTTTTGGATCCCATACTGCAGGAATCGGTTAACTTTATTAATGCCCAGCTACTGGCCAAGAACCGGGGTATCAGTGTAGTGCAAACCGTCAATGGCCGGGCCGAAGGTTATGCCAGCCTGATCACTGTAAAAGTGGTCTCCGATAAAGGTGAAAAAACATTATCGGGCACACTGTTCCAGGAAAATGATCCCCGCATTGTGATGGTGGACGGTTACCGGGTGGATGCCGTTCCCGAAGGGTATATGCTTTACGTGCCGCACATGGACAAACCCAGAATTATCGGCCCTGTGGGTATGTTAATCGGCGAGCATCATATAAATATTGCCGGTATGCAGGTGGGTCGTAAAGAAATCGGCGGCAAAGCCGTGATGATGCTTTCAGTGGATGCACCGGTACCCGATGAAACAATAAAAGCAATAGCCGAAATAGATGGAGTGCTGGATGTAAAGTTTGTTAGCTTGTAGTTTTATTTGTCTGCATAAATATGGTATAATAACGCCGGCGCAAAGCCGGCGCTTTCTTTTATATAAACCATAAACAATTGATAATAAATATTTATTATTTAAAAACGCTCCAAGGGCAAACTTCATTGCCCAAAGCAATCTTAGATGACCAGGAAAAGATAATTCCGTATACTTTTTCAACAAACTGATAATGTGCAGTTTTTATCTTTAAATTAATGCGATTGTAAGTTAAAATGTATTACAATAATGTTTAAGAGCAAGAATAAGATAATATAAAATTTGTATTTATATATATTTTTTATTGATTCTTGGAGGTTTTTATAAATGCTGGATTTAAAGTTTGTCCGGAATAACCCGGAGATAATTAAAGAAGCACTGCAAAAAAGAGGAACCAGTATTTCACTGGACCCGTTTTTGGAACTGGATGAGCGCCGCCGGGAAAAGCTGGTTGAAGTGGAGAAGCTGAAAAATAAACGCAATGTTGTGTCCGAAGAGATCGGCCGGTTAAAAAAGGCAGGTCAATTGGCCGAGGATATGGTTTTGGAAATGCGACAGGTATCCAATGCCATTAAAGATATGGATGAAGAAATCCGGGTCCTGGACCAACAGATACAACAGACACTACTGACCATTCCCAATATCCCCGATGAGAGCGTGCCTGTAGGTTTGGACGAGCATGATAATGTGGAGGTGCGGCGCTGGGGTGAGCCCAGGCAGTTTGATTTTGAACCCAAACCCCACTGGGATATTGGTGAATCGCTGGATATACTGGATTTTGAAAGGGGCGGCAAGGTTACCGGTGCCAGGTTTACCTTTTATAAAGGGGCCGGTGCGGCCCTGGAACGCGCTGTGATTAATTTTATGCTGGACGTGCATACCCGGGAACACGGCTATGTGGAAGTATTGCCTCCCTTTATGGTGAACAGCGGCAGCATGACCGGTACGGGTCAACTGCCCAAGTTTGCCGAAGACATGTTTAAAGTGGAAAATACCGATTATTATTTAATACCCACCGCCGAAGTGCCGGTGACCAATCTTTACAGCAATGAAATATTGGATGGCGATGAACTGCCCATTTACCATTGTGCCTACAGCGCTTGCTTTAGGGCCGAGGCAGGGGCGGCGGGCCGGGATACCCGGGGCCTGATTAGGCAGCACCAGTTTAATAAAGTGGAGTTGGTTAAATTTGTGCGCCCGGAAGAATCCTTTGCGGAACTGGAGAGCTTAACAGATAATGCCGAAAAGATATTGCAGTTGCTGGAGTTACCTTACCGGGTGGTAACATTAAGTACCGGCGACCTGGGCTTTAGCTCCGCCAAAACATACGACCTGGAAGTATGGCTGCCCAGCTACAACAGTTACAAGGAAATATCCTCATGCAGTAATTTTTTGGATTTCCAGGCCCGGCGGGCCAATATCAGGTACCGGGAAGGTAAAGGCAAACCCCGCTTTGTGCACACTTTAAACGGTTCCGGACTGGCGGTGGGCCGGACGGTGGCCGCGATACTGGAAAACTACCAGACTGAAACCGGCAGCGTGAAAATACCGGGTGTGCTGCAGCCGTATATGGGGGGCATTAAAGAAATAAATTAACAGCAAAGAAGAGGGAGCGAAGGAATACAGTGTTATTGACACATTACATTTAGTATGTTATACTTCTTATTGTCTCTGGTTGATTGAAATTGACTGGAGGGGTGTCCGAGCGGTTTAAGGAGGCGGTCTTGAAAACCGTTGAACCTTTACGGGTTCCGTGGGTTCGAATCCCACCTCCTCCGCCATTTTAACTACCGGACAATACGGAGAGATGGCCGAGTAGGTCGAAGGCGGTCGCCTGCTAAGCGATTATACGGGCTAAAACTCGTATCGAGGGTTCGAATCCCTCTCTCTCCGCCAGTTGCGAAAACCACGGGCCTTAAGTCCGTGGTTTTCTAGTGATTCTACTTTCTGCCGGTTGACTTTCACCAGTCCTTTTGATACAATAATACTCGCAGTGTTGATGAAGCACTGTCAAGAAAAAAATATGTGCCTGTGGCTCAATTGGATAGAGCATCTGACTACGGATCAGAAGGTTGGGGGTTCGAGTCCCTCCAGGCACGCCACAAATCCTATGGCGACACAAAAGTATATACTAATTGTGTCGCTATGTTTTACTGGTTTAATGTGTAAATAACGAAAATGTTTTAAAACATTTTTTTAGCTTAATTTTAGTTTAATAGTGAATACGCCGTTAAGCGCCTGTAGCTCAGAGGATAGAGCAGCGGTTTCCTAAACCGCGTGTCGGGGGTTCGAGTCCCTCCTGGCGCACCACTGGAAGTCAAGGCCCGCAAGGATTTGCGGGTTTTTGCTTTTTTAGCGAAATTCGCTGAAAGGGTGTTTTGGGAGCATTTTGGGAGCAAAGATAATTAACGAGAGCAAAAAAAGACAGGTTTATACCTGTCTTTTTTTTGTATCCTTTTGCATAATATGCTGGTATGCATTTTCCAGCTTGTCCGATATGGCTTTATCTGCACTCTGCAGGTAGTGACTGTATATGGCCCCAGTGGTGGCAGGGTTAGCATGACCCAACCTGCCGGATATGTTTTTAAGCGGGATGTTCTGATTTATCAGCATGGTGGCCGCGGTATGGCGGAGGCCGTGAAAGGGTAAATGCGGCAGCTTGTGTTTTTTAATAAACTTGGAAAACCACTGGGAAGGCCATTCCGGGTGCCCGGGCTTGCCGTCCCATGTGGTAAATAGCCTGTCTGAACCCTGCCACAAGTCACCCAATTTTAACCGTTCCTGGGATTGCTGGGTTTTATATTGCTTAATTAAGGCCATGACGAAGCTGGGAATTGATATAACCCGCTTGGACGTTTCATTTTTTGGTTCCTTCGTAATGCTACCCTGCCCGGGTAGGTATTGGCTAGACCGTCTTACATGGAGTAAGGAATTGTCAAAGTCTACATCCTGCCATTCCAAGCCCATAATTTCACCACGGCGTAACCCTGTGAACAGTGCAATATAAACAAGGACACGGTGTTTTAGTTCCTCCGAATCCAATGCTTCCAATAATGCTGCAATATCATTTTCATCATAGCAGGCGGCTGGCTTCCTGGGAACCTTGGGTGCTTCCACCCGGGCGGCGGGATTGGTAAGGAGTATTTGCCATTTGACGGCGGCGTTAAATATGGTAACCAGCAGCCGGTGGTGGTGAAGTATAGTTGTGGGCGACAGTGTTCCTTCTTTGCCGTCCTCCCGAATACCTGATTCCTGCAGGTTTTCGTAAAACTGCATGATATGAAATGGCTTTATACTTTCAAGTTTCATATGTCCCATGGCTGGGAGGATGCGGGATTCTAGCATTCGCTTGTACCGGTGCCTGGTTTTGGGTGCCAAGTCTTTTTTGGATTCAAGCCATTGTTGGCTGAATTCCGCAAAAGTGAGCTTGGAGGGTTCAACATACTGGCCCTTTTGCACTTCGGCAGAAAATATATCAAGCTGTTTTTTGGCTTCCCGTTCGCTGGTGGCTTCAATGGTCCGGCGGTAGACTTTGCGTCTGCCATCCGGACCTGTACCACCCGGGACGTTGAGCCGCCATTTATTGGTGCCGCGTTTTTCAACCCAACCGGCCATTAGTTAATCACCTTCTTTTCCTTATTACGTTCTCTTTTTTTTCGTTGGTTCCAAGTATTTTCACAGGTGCTGCGCTTAGTAAGTTTATTACCTTTTAAATCTGTTACAGGTGGGCAAAACTTTTGTTTTCCGTGTTCTGGTACAAATAAATTGCCGCATTCCGGGCATTGCCTATATTCTATCCCTTTATCAAGATTTTGTAAAAATTGAAACCAGGCAACATCCCAAAGGCTATCAAACTCTACTGCTGGGGCAAGATAACCATTAATTAGCTGCACTTTGTAATGAACACCATTCATAGCCTCGTTTGCCTGTTGTAAAACAAATGTTTTTATTTTTTCTTTATCTTTTAGGTTATTCTTAGGAAACATTTCGTCAATTTTTTGAATTATAGCTTGTCCGAATTCACTGTTGGGAGATGTTCCCCAATAAAACTGTGCCCATGATAAGGGTTTACAGACAAGCCAAAATAATCCGCTATTTTTAGGAGGTGTGCCTTGTGTTGGAAGTGGCAGGCCATATTTTGACACAAAAGCCATGTCGTCACGACAGTTTTGTAATGCAACATCAATTCGGCAATTAAGCGGATTGTAGGTTTCTATCGGGCCTTCCTCCCAGGCTTCCTGCGTAGGGCCTATTTGCAATTTATTGAGCAATGTTCTTATTTTAATGCCTTTCAAATTATTAATGTTATTAATGGGTTTATCATCTAACCAGTAAGTGTATTCCCTATATACCGGGAACCTAGTAATGCAGTATGGTTTACTAATCGAATAGTTAATTTTTATTACCTTATTGCCAGTAACATTATCTTGCTTATTGATTGAATTTACTACCATTTTTTCACCTTCCTACTGTCTGTACCGCATAAAAGTAAGCATAAATGCTGTATCCAAATTATAACACTTATATTAAAATGAAATCAAGGAGGGAAAAAGAGTGAAAAATGATATAAAACAGGCACTTCGCGAAACAATCCACGCAAAAGAAGCGGCGGAAATGCTCGGGGTAAGTGAGTGGACGATATACGACTGGGCCCGGAGGAAAATCATTCCACACATTAAAGTGGGGAAACGTGTGCTTTTCAGACGGAGTAGTATACTTCAGTGGCTGGACGAGCAGGAAGCGGCCAGCCTAGTTCAGCCGGAACCGGTGGACAGTGGAAAAATCCGGCGGCTGAAATAGAAAACCCGGCGCGGGTGGCCGGGCAGTGGCAGAGGTGATGTGAATTGTATGCTGCAAGTAGTGTACCACAAAGTACCAACATTTTTCAATTAGTTAAGCAAGTTAATATTGTTGATGTTATTAATCACTATAACATCGCCCAACTGCACCAGCGAGGCCGCCGTTGGGTGGCCCGCTGTCCGCTGCACGGTGAAAAAGAACCATCATTTTACGTTTTCCCTGATGGCGGGTGGCGGTGCTTTGGGTGCGGTGAATATGGTGATTCGACGGACCTGGTAGCCAAAGTGTTCGGGTTGCGTCCTATTGAGGCGGCGCGGATGATCGCGCGTGATTTTGGTATTGAAGTGAACAATAAGCCGATTTCACTGGAGGCTAGGCGTAAAGCTAGGCAGCAGGCTATAGAGGCAGCTAAAAAGCGTGAGATTAAGCAAATCTTTAATCAAAAACGGGAACGGGCATTAGAGGTACTTTCTTTAATCGTAAGAACTACCAACCGCGCATTGGCCGCTGGGGGCTATAAGGCACATTATGATTTAGCTGAATTGTTACATAAAACCGATTACCAAGAGTATTTAATTGGGTGCTTACTGAGTAACAACCCCGACTTACAGCTTTTGGCTTTGACGGACCCGGAGGTACAACAATGGCTCGAATAACAGGCGATGAGCTTTTCAATAGAGCGAGGGATGACCCGAAAGTAGCCCGGTTATTTAATCAGGGGAGAGACCAAGAACCAGAGCCAGCGGAAGAAAAGGGAATAAATATTGCCAAACTGCTGTCTAAGCCCAATATTAACGAGGAAATAAAAATCGACTGGGTTATGCCGCATATGTTCCCTGCAGGTTATGTGACACTTCTGGTGGGTGACCCAAAGGCTGGTAAAACGTGGCTGTCTTTGCGGATGGCTGCCGAACTTTCCAAGGGGGGTACTATTCTTGATGGCTTTACCGATACCCCGCCCTGCCGGGTGCTTTATCTTATGGGTGACACAGGTCCCCAGCTGGTTAATTACCGGTTAAGGAAAACCGGATGGGGTTTTAACGATACCATGTTGCGCTTTGTGTATGCCGAGGAAGTCAGACGGGAAGGCGCAGACCTTGACCTGAGCACTGACGAGGGCTGCAATCTGCTGAACGCGCTGTTAACTGTTTGGGACCCTAAAATCATGTTTGTTGACACATTAACTAGCTTCCACGGTGTTGATGAAAGCGACAACAGCGCCATTAAGCCCCTAATTAGCTGGTTAAGGGATTGTGCAATGAAGCGCAATATTGCAATAGTTCTAATGCACCATACCCGCAAGAAAAAGCGCAGTGAAATGAGCATGACTATGACGCAACATGATTCCGTTGGTGCCGGTGTTCTTTCCCGCCTAGTTGGTAATATAGTAGGCGTTGAAAAGAAAGTGGCCGAAGATGGGACAAGTTATACCGTGCGGAGCCTAGCGTCCTGGTTTAAGGAGTTTCCGCCCTTCTCCTTTACTCTGGTGGATGAAGTGGATGCGGATGGCCGGGAATGGCTCAGGATGCCGGTTGAGCTGTCCGTTACTTTAACCAAAACAACGCGGCAAATAATCTTTGACGCTATAAATAATAATTATTGGGACGGAACAGGTTTTACCCGGCAGGACATTATGAAATTAACCAAGTTGTCCCATTCTGTAGTTAGCAAAATATTAAACAATGCTGTTGAGGCTGGTGTTTTGGTAACACATGGTAGCACAAGGAATAAACTGTTTGGGTTGCCAGTAAAAGAAGTTGACGAATTGAAGCTGTTTGATTAGCGATTCGTCAAGTGGGGGGGTAGCGTTGACGAATAACCCTTCAGGCCAGTAATGGCGCGGAATAATTCGTCAATGGGGTGTTGACGAATAGAAGACGAATGGGTAATTCGTCAACGATTCGTCAAGGGGGTGTTGACGAATTAAACCTAGTAATACCAAGGGTTAACACCTTATTCGTCAACCAAAACCCTCCCTTTAGGGGGTAGTTAATAAATTGGCATATAGCTTTACGAATTAATGTTTGGGTGGTGATGTTTGTGAAGTACATACAAATAAACTTAACAAAGTGTAGGCTATACCTAACCGAATCAGAGATGTACCAACTGCTCAGAACGGACCCACTCCTGTGGCGAGAGGCCATAGCCCGTGGCAAAGCGTTTTCCCGGGCACGGCAGCAGCGGGATCGGGAAGCAAAAAAAATTGCGGGACGGTGAGGTAATGAAAATTACCCAAAAGGGAGATAAGTACACACTTACACTAACCCACGATGAACTGCTGGCCTTAGTTAATGGCTTGGCGGGGCGGCAGTTGCTCGTTCGCGATATTACCAGCCTTATTAGTTATGGCGATAAGAAAAAAGAGAAAGAGCTTACCAAGTTACATAAGGCAATGGCTGGAGCGTTGCCGCCTGACGTATGGGAGTAACACCAAGGGGGTATATAAATCTCTACAGATTTTTCAAAACCTCGACCGCGCCCCAGTCAAACGCAAAACTTCGCAAAACTCCCTTAGGGGGGTAAAAATTCCCTTAGTTACCCGCAAAAATCGCTAGGTCTTTTTAAAGGGGGTAAAATAGTAATTTATCCCCAAAAAAAGAGGATTCAGCGCACCTACTAAATGCGCTTTGACATAAATTGCGGCCTGAACCGTGCGCCAACTCGGGCGAGGGAAGCGCACTGTTGAACAATCAGACCAAAGGGGGGCCCCGGCGGTTGGTTGTCTGATTAAATAACTATAAGGAGAGATGCCAACATGACAATAGAACAAATGCGTGCCCGGATGGGCGAGATCGCAAGAGAAATGCGTGACCTCCATGAGGCAGCGGAATACCGGACTTTCAACTCGTTCGAACAAAGAGAGTGGGACGACTTGTTGGCCGAATTTAACAGGCTTAAAGGAAAAGTTGACGCCGCAATGCGTGTCAAACCTTCAGCCCCGTTTCGAACTTTGGGCGAGGTTGAAGATTGGTGCAACCAGCGGCAAAATTCGCCGATCTATCAAGACACACTAAGTGGCAGCGGCGAGTTCCGCAATTTGGGCGAGTTTTTAGAAACCGTTCGTTTTAGCCCCGGGGATCTTCGTACCATGAGCGCAGGTGTTGGCAGTGCCGGTGGCTTCCTGGTACCACAACAATTCCGGGACGATATTCTAAAAATCAGCCCTGAAGCCGCCATAGTGCGCCCACGGGCCACAATTATAGAGCCCGGCTCTGCCCCGGATGCAAGTATTACCATTCCCGCCCTAGTACAGGGCAACGAAGGTGTTTTCGGTGGCGTGACGGTGCAGTGGATTGCAGAGGGTGATCCTATACCGGAGACTGAACCCGAACTTGGGACGGTGACATTGACTCCAAAAGAAGTTGCCGCGCACGTTGTTGTAACTGATAAATTGCTGCGTAACAGTGAAGCGGCTTCCCAGCTCATAACCGAACTGCTACGGAACGCCGTTGCTGCTGCAGAAGATTATGCTTTCCTACGAGGTAATGGTGTGGGAAAACCTGCCGGGGTGCTCAACTGCCCAGGCCGGATCATAGTGAACCGGCAACAAGCCGGAAACATTCAGTATACTGACATAGTTAATATGCTGTCCCGGATACTGCCGGATTCGTGGAGCAGTGCGGTGTGGATTGCCTCAATCACGACTTTACCGCAATTGGTTACCCTGCAAGACCCTGCTGGACGGTATATCTTTATCCAAGGTGACGCCAGCAAAGGCATCCCCAGCACACTGGCCGGGATTCCCATCCGATTTAACGGCCGCGTTCCGACTATTGCGAATGAAGGTTGCCTTATGTTATCTGATTTACGCTACTACCTGATTAAGGACGGCTCCGGCCCGTTTGTGATGGCTTCGGAACACGTCAGGTTTATTGAAAATAAGACGGTAATTAGGATTTTTTGGAATGTAGACGGTGCCGGCTGGGTGACGGAACCGCTATTGCTGGAGGATGGAGAAACCACAGTCAGCCCATTTGTATGTTTACGATAAAAAACAAGGGGCAGGACCTCCCTGCCCCACTTACGGAGGTAATGATAATGGAATTTAGAAATATTGTTGAGTTTGTGGCTGCAACCCGTTGGGAAGCTGAAAATTTACGCGGCATGAATATGACACAAGGTGCCAGTGGCGGCTTTCTTGTACCTGAAGCTTTTCGCGACGCCCTTTTGAAGGTTAATTACAACGCAATCGTACGCCCCCGTGCTACTGCGTTGCAGCCAGGTGAAACACCGGACGCGCCTTTGTCGATCCCGGCCCTCCGCCAAAGGAGTACCAGGGCATTAAGCGGTATGCGACTGCAATGGACTGCCGAGGGTGACGTGAAACAAGAAACCCAAGCGGCATTTGACGAGATAATTCTGAAACCCAAAGAGGTATCCGGGTATTGCACTGTAACCGATAAGCTACTTCGTAATTCAAGTGCAGAAAACTATATTAATACTTTAATCGGAAATTCAATATCCCAAGCCGAAGATGAGGCATTTTTGACGGGTGACGGTATTGGCCGTCCCCTGGGTGTCCTTAATAGCCCGGCCCGGGTTGAAGTTGATAGGCTCAACGCTGGTCAAATAGAGTATGCCGATATAATCAACATGTTGGCCCGGTTAATTGCTCAATCGTGGCAAAACGCGGTATGGGTAGCCAGCGTGACAGTAGTACCACAGCTATTCACGATGGTTAGCCCCAGCGGCCATGTATTGTTCAGGCCCGGCGACGGTAGAAACCAGTCATTTGCAGGGTTCCCCCTGGCCGTTACCCCTGTAACCCCGGACCTGGGCCAGCGCGGTGACCTTGTGCTTTGCGATTTTTCAAAATACCTGATTAAAGACGGCAGTGGTCCGTTCATTGATTCCAGTGCCTATTTTGGCCGACTATTTGAAGAAAACAAGTCAATTATACGTGCCACTTGGAACGTTGATGGGCAACCCTGGATCAGGCAACCGCTGCAGCTTACAGACGGCACAGAACAGAGTGCATTTGTGATACTTAGATAGTTAATAGGCGAGGCATGGCGCCCGACGTGCCTTGCTTGACATAGCGACCTTTTTAAAAGGATTGGCTAACTCCAAAAAGGCCGGGGGATACCTCCACTCCCGGCCCCGGTAGGAGTTAAAAAAGGAGTGATAAAGAATGGCATTACGTGAACTGGTAAACGAAATAGGATTCAGAGTAGACGTTGGTGGCCTTCGAAGGGCGCAACGCGAAGGTGACCGAATAATCGACCGTATTGCAGATAATTTCCGGGATATGGGGACGGATATTGACCGGGTGATTAATAACGTTGGCACTTCTATCCGCGGTCTGCCGGACCCGCGCATTGACACGTCCCAAAGTATCCGCAATTTTAACAACTTGCAAAATGAAGTTGAAGAATTGCGCAGGGAACTTGACCGGGTACAGCAAGAGGCCCGGCAGACCGACAGAGCACTGAGTGACATTGACCTGGGCAGCCTGGCCGGTGGTATCGGTGGCGGTGCAGTTGGCGCAACGGTTGGCCTTGATATTACCTCATTTGCTCAAATGGAGCGTGAGCTTCAGGCGGGCTTGGGCGTTGATGCAGGTGTTGCATCTGGCCTTAAAGGTGCCATAAAAGCCGTTTGGTCAGATATACCTGACATAAGTAAAGAGGTAGCCTTTGAAAGTGTGGTAACAGCTAATCGGTACTTTGACGAGATCGGCGAAGGAGCCCAAAGATTAGGCGCTAATATGGCCATGATATTCCAGCAAACAGGTGTTGAAATAGACAGAATCGGTCAGGATGCAAAGCTATTAACTAACCGATTTGAAGATATAAAAACCCCTGAAGATGCATTTAATATATTTACTACAGCCTCACAGAAATTAAGCCCCCGACTATTTGATGAATTATTAGACCAAACGGAGGAATACGGTGCCCGGTGGGCAGCGGCTGGGGTGTCAGCAAACGATTTCTTTGCCGCCATGATTGCCGGCGGTGAGGATACCATTTATGTAATGGATAAGATAGGCGACAGTATTGCCACAGAGTTTTTAGCCGGGATTAGAACCGGGGACGAAGGAAAAATTGAAACACTGGGTTTCCTTGGAACCGCTGAACAGGTGGAACAATGGCGGAAAGATATTGTCCAGGGTGGTGAGGAAGGCTGGGAGGCCGCACAGGGAATACTTGGACGGTTTGTTGAATTAAAAGACAAGGGCCTGCAAGAGGCAATAGGCCTGGAGCTGTTTGGTGGACTTTGGGACGACCAGGGGCCTGCTATGCTACCTGTGTTTGAGCAGATTAGTAAAGGATATGATGACCTGGGTGGCAACGTGGAGGATTTAGGTGTTCGCAACGAAGGAGTTTTAAACACTATGAAATCCGGCTGGCGCAGTTTCAGTGCGGAACTGGATAGCATTGCCGGTGGTGCTTTTGGTGGTTTGAGTGAGGCAATCGGAGCTGCCCTTCCCGCTGTTGGAGCATTTTTGGGCGCTGGCGGCCTGGGTAGAGTCCGTGAGTTACCCGGTGGCCTTGGCCCAAGACTTGCTCCTGTGGGAACATTTTTCCGCACAACTGGCCCCCTGGTACTTGGTTTCGGACGAGCATTAGGAGTTGTAGTCGGCATTGCTGGCGGTGCTATCGGAATTATAGCTGGCCTTGGCTATGCTGGGTACCAGCTATACCAGAACTGGGACGAGGTTAAAGGCTGGATATTAGGTGTATTTGATTCAATCGGTGCCGGTGCCAAGGGTATGGCGAATAGTGTGATAGGTGGGATTAATGGAGTTATTGGGGCCCTGAACGGACTAAGTGTTGATATACCGGACTGGGTGCCTATTTATGGTGGCCAATCGTTTGGCCTTAATATACCTAAAATACCCATGTTAGCCGCCGGTGGCATCATTACTTCCCCTGGTTTGGCATTGGTTGGTGAACGTGGCCCGGAGCTTGTTAACCTCCCCCGAGGGGCGCAGGTTAACCCATTGGATACAGGTTTACCCCGTTCGTTGCATTATGCTTCTGCAAGTGGAGGTTCCCCTGTGTTTAATTCTCACATCACTATTGAATACCATGGCACCGGTAGTGAGGCGGATATGAAGAAGCTGGTGGCAATAATCAAGAAAGAACAGAGAAAGAACCACTGGGCCTTGATGGAGGATTATTGGAAGATGGTATCTTTAAAGGTGGGCCTGACCTAAGATTAGCCCGGGGAGGAACTGCTGGTGAACTATAAAACTGCAAAGGCACTGCTTATGTACTATCCCGTTCTTTACAGGCGAATCGCGGACCGGCGGGAGTTATTACTGGGGAGCCACGTTTCCAGCCTGGCCAACACCGGGCGGCATGGCACCGGTGGCCATGCTGACCCCACTGCAAGTAAAGGTGTAATGCTGGCTGACTTGGGTGAAACCAGTAAGGCCCTTGATAAAGTGGTGGCGTTTATGAATACCCTAACCCCTTTGGAGCGGGAAATGATTCTAACCGTGTGGAGGTGTGGGACTTGCACAGACTGGAAATGGGTAGCACGTCATACGGGGATGTGTATCGGCGAATGCCGCAAAAAGTGGAATCAGATGACGAGGTGTTTTCTAGCCTTTGCTGGAGCTGTCAGCGGGCCGGATGGGACTGCCTGTGTCGGTGGCCGGCAGAGCCAGTCCCTGGGATGAGGACCAGGCCGGGGGTGAGCGCTGAGGGTAACCTTGTGGTGGTATCCTGCCCACACTACTGGCCGGAGGTAGAGAAGCCCAGGAGAACCACCAAGGGCAAAGGCCCTGCCTGGGACAGCTGGGCAGCAGTGCGCCATTATTTTGGGTATGGTTTATAAGTATAGTGGGGTAACACCCGCTTTTTTGTTGCTGGTGGGATAGGTGTGTAGTTCATACAGGCCTGATTAGGACAATATGTTAAAACTTATGCAAAAAAGGTATCACTTTCTGCCTTTCGGTGAATATTGTTTAATAAAACACCGAAAGGTTGAGATAACCCATTTGTATTAAAAAGATTACCTCTAATATCAAACTTGCTAAAAATAAACTAAACATAATACAATACTGTAAAGTAGACAAAGGCACGTTTTTTCAGAAAGGGGTGGGTATCATTACTGCTTTAATTTCATCAGTTAAAAAAACATTGAAAAGTGGTTCCTATCCTTTTTCTATACTCCCCAATACTGATTACCGCCGACATGTGCCGCAAAATGCTAAACAGCTTATGTCCAATAATTGGAGCAATACCGGTAGATCATTGAGATCAGCCGTGGATAAAGTTGGGAAGGAAATTGAAAGAAGCTAATAACAATAATAATGTTGAAGTTATACCTCCAGATAAACCAGATAAGCCGGATAAACAAGGGGCTGTTATTACTGCTCAAAAATTCGAAGGGCCAATTCCACATCCGGAAATACTTCGTATGTATGGGGAGGTCGTCCCTGATGCTCCGGAACGCATATTAAAGGTTTTTGAATTAGATTCGCAGCATACAAGGGAAATGCAAATGACTGCATTAAAGGCGGAAACAGCAAGAGATATTCGAGCACAATGGATGGCATTTATTATAATGATTGCAGCAATTGGGCTAACGGCCTTCGCTATTAAATATGGCAATTCAGCTTCCGCCATTATAGCAAGTCTGGCTACTTTATTCCTAGCGCTAAGGGTATTATTTTTTAAAAAGGAAAAGAACCAACAAAAAACGAAACTAATGACCAACCCGGCATTAACCGGGTTTTTTGCTTTTTTGAATGAAACATCACGATCATATTCTTGTACTACGAACCCGTCCACCTGAAGGCAGCGGCTGGCTTGAAGTTGACCATCTACCTGGCTTTACAGGAGGCCGTACAAGGGCATTCAATCAACTGGCAGGTATAAATACCTTGGAGAAAATTTGCCCTATGCTTAAACGGGAAAAATGAAGGCCGGTTGTGTGGGTAGCCTAGCAAAACGGGCTAAGCTTCTCAAGGAGTACTGGGGAATTAGGGATGGCAATAATCGGTATTCGATGGTTCGCCAAAATGGCGAACCTAAAACCACCTACGATATAGCCGAAGTAATAGGTGAAAGCAGACGAACTACAGAACGCCTTATCAAACTCAACGACCTAATTCCCGAACTGCAGTGATGGCCGCCAAAGCCATTGACCGTCCCAGTGACGCACCCATTGATACGGGTAAACGAGTCAGCACGTCCATTGCCTTTGGCGGCGGGATTTTCCGCAGCGAATACTAATAAAACAACCCGGCACTGACCGGGTTTTATTTTGTCTTATTTGAATAGCTTACCTAGCAGCCTGCCAGTGGCCTTTCCCGCTGCCCTCCTGGCAATACGCTTACCTATAGTCCCCTTTCTGACGGCGTTAACGTCACCCAACAGTTTAGCCGCACCGTACAATATCCCCCGTGTCTGGCTGATTGGATCCTTCTTCCGTGCCATTGTATCCCCCCTTATTTTTCTTCCCCTAACAGGCGGTTTAATTCGGATTCGGATATGCGCCATAATTCCCCTACTTTAACGGCGTTTAGTTTACCCTCACGAATCCACCTATATATTGTTCGCAGGTTTATTTTAAGACTGTCCGCAACTTCTTGCGGCGTGTAATATTGCTCCATGTGCATCCCTCCTGTGCAATATAATACCACGTTATACGTTATTATTCAATAATGACGCTTGACATATAATGAACCATCCTGTACACTGTTGTACAATAGGATACAACAAAGCCGGGTTAAGAGTATGGGACCTGAACGGTTTAACCGGCATATAAACCTAAACCGTTGAAGCCAACAGGGGGTATACCTACAAAACAATAAAGGAGGCGTAAACATGACCGAACAGGAAAAAGCTGAACTGATGATTGAGCTAGAAAAAGCAAGCACTATTCACCTGCCCATGAAATGGCATAATGAACTGCACGTAATAGCCAATTCCCTAATGAATGATGACTTATATAAGAAAGAGGACGCAGCTGCGGCCATTGTTGCGGTGATGCGGGATATGCAACGGGAAATCGGGGAGACTTACATGGCGAATTGGACAGCGCTGGCGAATTTGTAAATTACGCATCGATGTGGAATTTTCCGCAGCCAATTTAGTGAGCGATCAATATTTTCAAATTTCCAATCGCTTGGAAATTCCACAGCGCTGTGGAATTTGCCACCAACAAAGGAGGGTTAGAATATGGATACCTGTCAGGCGGTGTTTGAAAAGATATACCAGGAAATCTGCGGGAGCATCTGCCATAAGCATGAGGTTGCGCTTGCTATGAATATGTGGAACGATCCCTATCCCGACGGCTTAATTAACGGGCTGTTCGAGGCCCTACGTACCGTGGCTATATATACGGGCGTTGACGCGGAAACTCGGGAAGAATTGTGGGCGATGGAAGGTTATTAAACGGGGTAAAACTGAATAGCGAGCACATCCGACGAACGCGACGAGGCCCACAGGGTGGAGCGGGATAACCGGTGCCGAGGGGACAGCCACCAGAGCAGCGGGAAGGATGCGGGAGGGTTAGCAAAGCCATCCTTACCAGCGGTAGGGTGTGGGCGTGTGTTGACTGGGTTGTGCATATGTCGTATAATATCAGGTGAGCGCATTGGGAGCAGACGGGGAGCAAATTGGGAGCAAACATTAAAAAATGCTCCCAAAAAAGACACTCGGAAACAATGGGATAAAATAACAAACCCAGTAATATCAAGGGTTTGCAAAGTTACGCCAATATAAAAAAGGGTATTTTTCCCATTCCTAAACCGCGTGTCGGGGGTTCGAGTCCCTCCTGGCGCACCATTATTTTTTAAAGGGGAACCTTACTTGAACCAGGCCGGGTATATGCGCGAAGCCCTGGCAGAAGCTGAAAAGGCATACGCTTTAGGTGAAGTGCCCGTAGGTGCGGTGGTGGTGCTGGACGATAAGATTATTGGCCGGGGCCACAATTTGCGGGAAACACTGGTGGACAGCAGTGCCCATGCGGAAATAATAGCATTGAGGCAAGCGGCCCGCCATATTGGTGATTGGCGACTGAACCGGTGTGTACTTTATGTTACGCTGGAACCGTGTCCCATGTGTGCCGGGGCCATGATTCAATTCAGGGTGCAAACGCTGGTATACGGTGCCCAGGATCCCAAGGCGGGTGCTGTGGATTCAATTATGGACATAGTCAGGGAGCCACGCTTAAACCACCAGGTAGCAGTGGTGTCCGGTGTACTTGAGGATGAGTGCCGGGCAATTTTAAAGCGTTTCTTCAGGGAATTGAGGGAGAATAAAAAATAAATGTTTTATTGCGGAGAGATGGCTGAGCTGGTCGAAGGCGCTCGACTCGAAATCGAGTAGACCGTTAGTAGCGGTCTCGTGGGTTCGAATCCCACTCTCTCCGCCAAATAAGGTTTTCAGGTTTTTGTAAGTATTGGAATTGAGTATAAAGCAACCTTAATAATGCTATTTTAATGCAATTGGCACCTGTTCAAAAAGCCGAGGGAGAGGCCAGTTAGGGCTTCTCCCAGAGTAATGGTTATATACCTTCCACAACCATACCTAAAACGCGCAAAAACGCCCTTATTTGCGGTTTGATTAACTGGCTAAGGTAAAAAATCATACCTAAAAACGATTGTGGTGGGCCTTTAAAAGTGTTGTACACTGTTTTCTGTGGTTGTCAAAACAGGTGGTGCTATTATTGCTAGCAATAAAGGCAAGCTATACGAAGGTGTCAATGTTATTACCCAAGTTAGGCAGTTTGTATTCGTGTTACCCCGTTTATAATTATACTACATTCCTAACGGGTTATAGCATTATCAACGATGGACCCGGCATCCTCCAGCGATGTGGCTGTATAAATCTGGTTGATAATTCTGTCTAAGGCTTCTAATTTGCTGATGGACCTTACCTTTCTTTGCAACCCTTGTGAAGCTTTACCAAATCTTACATCAAGAAACATACAGATGGCATCAACTCTGCCTTCGGCCCTTGCGCCGGCCAGCATGGAGATTTCATCCCTGACAGCCTTTTCCCTGAGCTCGTACAGCCTGCGCTCTTTCTTATCCTTCAAGAAGATCTGCTCTATGGTCAAAGCTTTGCGAATTCCCGGGTTGCCCATGGCGATTTCCTCCATTTCTTCCCCCTGGATATTGTTGAAGTAAAGCAGCCATTCCTCCAGGTCATTTTGCGGTTTACGTTTTAGACCGGCTATCTTCCTCAATTCAAGGAAATGGATTTCCAGGTCGTCGTTTAATAACTCGCCTGTTTGGTCTTCCCTGATGTGAAATGTATAGTGGTATTTACCGGCATCTGCAAACCAGTTGAAGCCGAGCAGGTTGATGGTGATGGTTTTTCTGAGGTGGATAAAGTCTTCGCCGCTGCCCAGTTGTCCGTAGTAAAGCCCCGCCCAGTAAAACAGGGTCCTTTTGTCAATGTTATATTTGTTTACTACCTGTACTTCTATATTCACCAGTGTCCCGGTGGCTGTTTTGGCCAGAATGTCAAGCCTGGCGGCTTTGTCCAGCAGGTATTTGGGGTCCAGCTCCCGGTCCAGTAGTTCCACCGATGTTAACTCTTGCCCCGGCGGTGGTTTAAGCACTGCGTTTAGAAAACCTATAAGTGCATCCTTCCCTTCTTCCGAGCCGAATATCCTTTTGAACAGGTAATCGTTGGTGCGGTTGATGCGTTTCATCTTCACCAAAACAGCGCCCCCTTCGGCAGCAGGTTTCCTTGCCCTTATTATACCAGATCCAAAAGGATGGCTGAATATAGAATAACTATAAAAGCGCAAGAATACCCTTCCTTTCGCTGATGGCCAGCCCGGCGGGATCGTCTGCAGCACGGTTTATTCTGAGGCCCGAAGAAAGCCTTTCTATGTCCCTGGCGACCATGTTACCGGCTATGGTCATGTTTCTGTAAGCGGCCAGCGCGGCAATGTTGTGGTTGATTATCATGGCTGAAGTCCCTCTCGGAAGTAGGTTTACACAGCTTTCACTACACATTGATAAACATACACAATAAAATTGGTTATTAGTAATTACTTCCATGCTCTTGTCACAATAACCGCCCACCTGGTTATCAAAAGTCATTCCCATGCCCCTTGCCACGGGAATCGTGCCTGTGGTTGCTGTCCATCCGGATACCTACATATAGTAGCGCCTCATAACAAGCTTATGGATTTCCCCGGTAAGTTTATAGGCCCATCCTAAGTCAGCCTGGGTCTGGGTCTGTACATCTGCAGGCAAATTATCGAAAACCACGGCGGCAAAATTTGGGTGGAAAGCCGGCCGGGAAAGGGCAGCACCTTTTATTTTACATTACCTGCGCACCTAGGAGTTGACTGCGGAGCTTACAATTAGCATATGCCAATTAATAGTATTGTCCCTATGAGCTAATATAACAGTTCTAAAAGTTGTTGATAAACTACGCCCATCGTTTTATAATCTATTGTAATGTTATGTTGTTTTTACGAAGTATGGCCTTCTTAATACAATACACAAAAACCTTGTTTTGTTGGTAGAACGGGAGGAAGAAAATGCCCATTACGGAAATACTGTCGCGCAATGCCCATTTATATGGTCATGAAAAATGCTTGACTGAGATCAATATGGATCTCCAGGAAAAACATAACGTTACCTGGCTTGAGTATGAACTCATCGAGAACAACCCGGCCGGTGAATACCGGCGGGATATGACCTGGCGTGTTTTTGATGAAAAAGCCAACCGGCTGGCCAATCTACTGCTTAAAAGAGGTATAAAAAAGGGAGATAAGGTGGCTATTCTGTTAATGAATTGCCTGGAGTGGCTGCCTATTTATTTTGGTATATTAAAAACCGGCGCCATCGCGGTACCGTTAAACTTTCGCTATACCGCCGAGGAAATTAAATATTGTCTGGATTTGTCCGAAACCTCGGCTTTGATTTTCGGGCCCGAATTTGTCGACCGGATGGAAGCTATTTATGACCGGATACCAAATGTGAAGTTACTTCTTTTTGCAGGAGAAAATCGTCCTATATTTGCCGAGAGCTATGATCGCCTCACGGCCAACTGTTCATCGGAACCCCCGCAAATTGAACTCAGCGACGAAGATGACGCGGCCATTTATTTTTCGTCGGGAACTACGGGATTCCCGAAGGCCATTTTGCACACGCACCGGAGCCTGGTGTCGGCCTGTGTCACGGAAATCAAGCACCACGGCCAAAGGCGTGATGATAACTTTTTATGTATTCCACCGCTTTACCATACCGGCGCCAAGATGCACTGGTTTGGTAGCTTGCTGTCGGGGAGCAAGGCAGTATTACTGCGGGGCGTTAAGCCTGAATGGATATTAAAAACAGTATCTGAGGAAAAAATAACCATTGTCTGGCTTTTGGTGCCCTGGGCCCAGGATATCCTGGATGCTCTTGACAGAGGGGATGTGAGGTTGGAGGATTATGATCTCTCCCAGTGGAGGTTGATGCACATTGGTGCGCAACCTGTTCCGCCCAGCTTAATCCGCCGCTGGAAAAAGTATTTTCCCAACCATCTATATGACACCAACTATGGTTTAAGTGAATCCATCGGCCCCGGGTGTGTTCATTTAGGCGTAGAGAATATTCATAAAGTCGGTGCTATTGGTATACCGGGTCATAACTGGGAGGTTAAAATTACCGACGAAAACGGTTTACCTGTATCCCGGGGAGAAGTGGGGGAACTGGTGGTCAAAGGACCAGGCGTGATGAAATGCTATTATAATGACCCGGAGGCCACTGCGGCGGTACTCAAAGACGGCTGGTTATTTACCGGAGATATGGCCAGAATGGATGAAGACGGTTTTATTTATTTGGTTGACCGGAAAAAGGATGTAATTATAAGTGGTGGAGAAAATATCTATCCGGTACAAATAGAAGATTTCCTGCGGGCCCATGATGCCATTAAGGATGTGGCGGTTATTGGATTGCCCGATAAACGTCTTGGTGAAATAGCGGCCGCCATTATAGAGTTAAAACCGGGCTGTACTTGTACCGAAGAAGAAATCAAGGAATTTTGCGCTCCCATGCCCCGTTATAAACGACCAAGAAAAATTATCTTTGATCAAGTTCCCCGTAATCCCACCGGTAAAATAGAGAAACCGCGTTTGAGGGAAAAATACGGTGCAATATATTTAGTGGCGGCTCAAACGGAGAGATGATATGGAAATAGTGATACTGGCAATTGCACTGGTTAGTGTGGCGGTTTTAATTTTTTACAGCAATAAAGATAAACAAAATAACAAAGCCGTTATGATTGCACTCGTTTCAAAATCGTTATTGGAACTAACTCAGAATCAGGAGATATTGCGGTTAATATTAATTAAATTTAAGCCCAATAATTTGATGGAGGATTTAAAGGACGACATATATAAACAAGATGAAAAGAAGTCATTACCGATTTGTTTAGAGCCGCCCATTTTTGTATATGAGGAAACCGAGCGGTTAAAGAATAATAATGACTTTTTGGTGTACTCGGATTTAAGTTTGAGCATTGAGTTGAACAATTTGTTGTTAAGGATCAAATATCTGAATCAACTGTTTCCGGATTTGAACAGTTTAAATAAAATTTCTGATGAAGAATATAAAACTATTTATAACACTCATAAAATGACCGTTAGCCTGGTAAAAAGTATTGAAGCAGAACTTAATAAACTTAAACGTTAACCCGGTGCTGGTAACGATGACAGGTAAAAGAGGGGTTTTCAAAAAGACCTCTCTTTTTGTATGGCAATTTTTCCACAAAAAAAACTGTACAAAAAAAGGTTCCGCAGGATCACCTGCAGAACACTATTTGGCTGCCATTTGGACGGCATCATGATGCTGTTGTACGTAGGATTTGGATATGCCGGAACCGTGAGGCTCGCTGTTAAATAAATACATATCAAAGTGCCCGGTTACCCCGTTACCGGTTATATTTTCAATGTTGGTGTGGGGCATCCCGGAAAGGGAAGCCGCAATGGCTTGTCCTCCCACCTGGATACATACAGGCCTGGGTGTCCAGGTCCACTCTTTAAAAAGGCTTAGCATGGTATTGGTGTCCTCTTGGGTCAATGGTTCCACATCGCAGTGATTACCACTGCTCAGAACAGCCAGTTGTATGGTTTTGCCGGTTTGGATATCTGTGGCGTTGAATTTCATGCCTGGCTTTAACAGGTTTTTTCCTTCACTGAACCAGTCAACCAAACGACCATATCTTGATGAATCGCCTGATTCCGGCATTTCGGTAATTCCCGGGCGTTCAACTGAACCCCTTGAGACGCTGCCGCCGCTGTTCAGTAGCAGTTTCTGCCCGGCATAAATCATATCACCCTGAATATTATTCAGCCTGCGTATACTCTCCACCGTTAACCCAAACCTTTGGGCGATGCCGCTCAGTGTATCCCCGGCTTGTATCAGGTAAACGTTCCCGGGTGTATAGTTATTTGACTGGTTGGTCGGGGATGGCACTTTGTTATCCAGTTTAAGCACCTGTCCAATGGTTAGAAAGTCACTTTTTAGATTATTAATCTCCATTAACTTGGCGACACTGGTATTATTTTTTTGGGCAATGGTCCACAGCGAGTCACCCCGGGTCACCGTATATTCCGCGGCCCAGGCCGGGTTTATACTAAAACTGAACAATAGCAGAAGCAGCAAGCCTGGCAATAACATTTTGTTTTTCATTATCAAGTTGTCTCCTTTGTGCAACATATTTATCAAAGAATATATGTAAATCATTCTATGTTCGTTATTTTTATCCTTTATTTTTGCTAATAAAAAAATAAAATGAAACTTTTGTCCCATTTTATAAATAATTGTAAATAAAAAATTTTTTTGCGGGCAGGAAATTTATTGTCGAAGTAGAATATATTTTTATTAACCAGTCTAATAACTCAATTAACATAGTTGTATGGTAATATAGTAATCATAACGGGTAGTATTTAACGGTGGTTCAATTGGTTATTACGGTTGAATATTAGCTTGTGAAACGGGTTCCTAAGCGGGCGGTAATGTTTAGGGATATGGTCTTGCGGTCTTATTGTTAAATTGGATTTCATAAAAAGGGTAGAGCAGTAGTACGGTAGGAAAAGTAGAAGCGGTTTTTCGGGTTAACCCGGGGCAAACCAGTTGTGTTAAACGTAGTTTTTAATTGCTCCGGGGGGGCCAGTTGATCCGCTCTTCTTTAAACTCCTACGGGGGTTTTTTTTATTGCCATAAAAATAAGGAGGTCGCGGAAAATGAACAAGCATGGTAGTAAGGTGGTATGGAGTTTGAACAAAAAACTACTGGGGTTGCTGCTGCTGGTTATGCTGGTATTTTTAGCTGGTTGCGGGTCGCCGGCACCGGAAGACGGTGCGAAGGTTATGGAACTGAAACTGGCCCATTTCTTTCCCAGCACTCACCCGGTGGAAACAGAGTTGATCCAGCCCTGGGCCAGGGCGGTGGAAGAGGCCACCAACGGCCAGGTGAAAATAACCAGTTACCCCGGTGAAACACTGCTCAAGGCGGACCAGGTGTATGACGGGGTGGTCAGTGGTGTTGCCGATATAGGCATGTCTTGTTTCTCTTATACCCGGGGGCGTTTTCCGGTCATGGAAGCATTTGAACTGCCCGGCGTTGTCTATAATAACTCCAAGGTGGCCAGCAATGTGGCCTGGGAGGGCATTAAGCAAATTAACCCGGTAGAAATCCAGGACACCAAAATGATGATGGCGTTGACCACCGGCCCCGGGGATTTGTTTACCACTGTTCCGGTCCGCAGTTTGGAGGACATTCAGGGGTTAGCCATAAGAGCCACGGGTTTAAGTGCCGAAACCCTTAAGAAGTTGGGCGCAAATCCGGTGGCGATGCCCCAGTCGGATGCCTATGAGTCCTTATCCAAGGGAGTGGTCAAAGGAAACCTGTCGCCGGTGGAGGTATTGCAGGGATGGAAACATGCCGAGGTGACAAAATACTTAACCAGGACTCCCTTTCTTTACAATACTTTGTTCTTTGTTACCATGAATCTGGATAAATGGAATTCCCTGTCCCCGGAAAACCAGGAAGCCATCGAGGCCGTTAACGAAAAATATTTCAAGGAAGTGGCCATGGGTTTGTGGGATAGGCAAAATGAGGCGGCTTTACAGTGGGCTGTTGAGGAACAGGGCGTTCATGAAATAAAGCTTACCGGTGAAGAAACCGAGCGGTGGATGAAATTGGTTCAACCAATTCAGGATGAGTATGTTGCCAATTTGGAGGCCAAGGGGTTGGATGGCAGGCAGGTTATGGACACAGTGCTGAATCTGGCTGATAAGTACAATCAAGAATACCAGTAATAAAAAAGGGTGACAGGAAAATGTTAAAATTTACCGGATTGGTGACGGGGCTGAGCCGTATACTGGACAAAATAGCCGGTTTGTGCATGGTATTGTCTATGCTGCTGGTGGTGGTTAATATTTTGCTGCGTGCTTTATTTAACCGGCCTATTCTGGGCGTTTACGAATATGTTATATTTTTAACCCTGGCTACCATTGGCCTGTCCCTGGCCCACTGTGCCATACAGAACGGCCACATCGCCGTAAGCTTTGTTTTTGACCGGCTGCCTTTGAAGATACAGGGGTTGGTGGATTTGGTGATCAATGCTGCCGGTTTGTTGTTCTGGGGTCTTTGTGCCTGGCAGGTGGGCATTTATGCCCATGGCACGGCGGCTAGCGGTGTGGTGGCATCCACTACCCAGATACCCCTGTACCCGTTTATTTATTTGGTGGCCTTTGGTTTGCTGGCCCTTGGCCTAGTGCTGCTGGCCAAAACAATGGAAGCCGGGCAAAGGGTATGGCAGCCAAAGGCGGCAAACCTCTCACCCGGGGTTAAAACGGTGCAATCCATGCAAAAGGCGGCGGCGTTAAATAAATGAGTGCGGAATTGGTTGGTTTTATCAGCATAGCGGCATTTTTTATCCTTTTAATTTTGCGGATGCCCATTGCCTTTGCCATGGCTCTGGTGGGCCTGGCGGGTTTTGCCTGCTTGACTTCGCCCGCTGCGGCCTTTAGCATGGTGGCCAAGGAAATATATTCAACCTTTTCCAACCAATCACTTGGTGTAATCGCCATGTTTGTCTGGATGGGTTTTCTGGCCTTTTATTCAGGCATCGGCACTAGAATGTATGTGTTTGCGTATAAATTAATCGGCCATTATCCCGGGGGCCTGGCCATAGCCACCCAGGCGGCCTGCGGCGTATTTGGGGCCATTTGTGGTTCCAACACGGCCACGGCGGCCACCATCGGGGCCATTGCCCTGCCGGAAATGAAAAAGTATAAATATGACGATGCCTTGGCTACGGCCAGCGTTGCCGCGGGCGGCGTGCTGGGTGTATTGATTCCGCCCAGCGTGATATTCATTGTTTACGCCATGGCGACGGAACAATCCATAGGCCGGTTGTTTATGGCGGGTATCGTGCCGGGCATACTGCTCATGCTGTTATATATGGCCACCATAGCGCTGATTACCTGGCGCAATCCCGGCCTGGGGCCGGCCGGTCCCAAGGCGACCTGGAAGGAAAGGTTCAAGGCGCTGCGCGGGGGGCTGGGGGAAGTTATAATTATATTTTCCCTGTCCATGGGCGGGCTGTTTGCCGGCTGGTTTACGCCCACCGAGGCGGGCGCGGTGGGGGCGGCCGGTGTTCTGGGGGTAGCCCTGCTGAAAAGAAGCCTCAGCTGGGAGGGCTTCGGTAAATCCCTTTTTGATGCCACCCGAACCACCGCCATGATTATGCTGCTCATTGCCGGAGCCATGATCTTCGGGCGTTTGATGGCCATAAGCAGGTTGCCCTTTGAAATGGCCCAAATGGCCGGTGCCCTGCCCCTGCCGCCCTTTGCGGTGATGGCGGTTATTCTGCTTATTTACCTGGTATTGGGTTGTTTTATTGACGCGCTGGCCCTGGTTCTGCTGACCGTGCCCATATTTTATCCCGTGGCGGTGCAAACCCTGGGGTACGATCCCATCTGGTTCGGGGTGATTATTGTCCTGACGGTGGCCATGGGTGTAATTACGCCCCCGGTGGGTATGAATGTGTTCATTATCAAGGGCGTGGCGCCGGAAATCCCCCTGGAAGTAATCTATAGGGGTATTTGGCCCTTTTTGGGGGCGATTATCCTTTGTTTGGTAATATTGATTGTCTTTCCGCAATTAGCCACGTTTTTGCCAAACCTGCTGTCTTAGCCAAGGGGGATAAACCGGCACACGGGGTCAACGGAGCTTGGCGACTGGTAATACAGGTTGTCCGGTTCAATTGCTTGGGCCGCTGATTGCTGTTAATTTGCTGTTAAAAAGATATATTTATTAACAGGGGGTTGCTGTCTTATCCTTATAGACAACAACCCCCTGTTTTTACCGGTCCGGCTGATCATGTCTTGGCGGCGCTCAGGCCGCTGAGATACCCTGTGGAAAAGGCGATTTGTAAATTGTAGCCTCCCGTCAGGGCATCCACATCAATTATTTCTCCGGCAAAATACAGCCCTTTGACAATTTTAGACTCCAGGGTGGAGGGGTTGATTTCTTTAACATTGATACCGCCGCTGGTAACGATGGCTTCATTCAATGGCCGGGTACCCGTGACTGTTAAAACAATACCCTTCAAAGTATGTACCAGCATACCTCGCTCTTTTTTATTAATTTGGTTTACCGGTTTGTGTATTTCCGCACCCGCTAGCTGCAATACAACGTCAATCATTTTCTTGGGTAATAAATCGTCAAGGGCGTTTTTCAGGTGTTTGCCGCTGTATTTATTAAAATCTCTCAACAGGCGGGCATCCAGTTGTTCGGCCGTCAATGCCGGTTTCAGGTCAATGGCCAATTGCACCGGTATACTGGTGGTGGGATGAAGATAATCTTTAATCAGGCTGCTGGTGCTTAAAATAATGGGGCCGGATACGCCAAAGTGGGTAAAAATCATTTCACCGAACTGTTCCGCTTTGACCTTGCCGCCGGCAACAGCCTTTACGGACACATTTTTCAGGGTCAGGCCCTGCAGGTCTTTGACCCAATCTTCCCGGGTCACCAGGGGTACCAGAGCGGGTTTGGGCTCAATAATGGTGTGGCCCAGCAGCCGGGCTATTTTATAACCGTCCCCCGTGGAACCTGTTTGCCGGTAGGACATGCCCCCGGTGGCAATGATCACCCTGGGGGCGGTTACCGGTGTGCCGTCCTTTAACAGTACACCAGCCACCCGGTTACTGTTTACCAGTATTTGTTTGACCTCGGTGTGCAGTTTGATATTTACATGGTTATTATGCAGGTGTTTTTGCAGTGCCTTTATGACGTCGCTGGATTTATCCGAGGCGGGAAAAACCCGGTTGCCGCGTTCCACCTTGGTGGGCACCCCCAGGGAAGCCAGCAATGTCATGAGCTGTCGGTTGTCAAAGGCTTTAAAGGCGCTATACAAGAATTTGGGATTGGTGATGATATTGCGGAAAAAATCATCAATGTCGCCGTAATTGGTGACATTGCATCGCCCTTTACCGGTGATGAACAGTTTTCGGCCCGGTTTATCGTTCTTTTCCAGTAAAGCCACCTTCAAACCCCCGGCCGCCGCTGTGGCTGCGCCAAGCATGCCGGCGGGCCCGCCGCCCACCACTATTAGATCGTAGTCCATCCAAGTTCCCCCGTGTTTATTGTAATATTCAAATTAAAAAGCTTGCCATACACATATTATATCAAGATACTATATCATATTAACTCTTACAGTAAAAATTTCCATGGTTTTGTTTATTTGTGTTATAATAAGAAAGCCCAGGATTTGGGTAAGGCCTTTATATATTGAACGGCCGGCATAGCTTTCGGGTAAAGTCCAGGCTAAACCCGTTCTTGTGTTTTGGTGCTACCTGCCATGGGTATGCTATAAAAAATAGATTAAGAGGTAAAGGGGAAGTAAATAATCATGGCATTATTCAGTGACTTTGGTTTATCCGAGTCAGTAATCAGGGCTCTTAGTAATATGGGTTTTGAAGAGGCGACGCCCATACAAGAGCAGGCTATTCCTGTTGGTTTACAGGGACGGGATTTGATCGGGCAGGCCCATACCGGAACAGGTAAAACAGCGGCCTTTGGCATCCCTTTAATGGAAAGGCTGCAGGTGGGGCAGGAAAATATACAGGCGGTTATTTTAACCCCAACCCGTGAGTTAGCCGTTCAGGTGGCCGAAGAATTATACAGAATCGGGCAATACAAGGGCATTCGTTCATTGCCTGTATACGGCGGCCAGGATATTAACCGCCAGATCAGGGCGCTGAAAAAGAGGCCCCATATTATCGTTGCCACCCCCGGCCGCTTGATGGACCATATGAGGCGCAAAACCATTCGTTTAAACCAGGTGAGTATTGTGGTTTTGGATGAAGCGGATGAGATGTTGAATATGGGATTTATTGAGGACATTGAAAATATCCTCAAGGAGGTTCCTGAAGAGAGGCAAACAATGCTTTTTTCAGCCACCATGCCAGCCCCCATCCAGGCCCTGGCCGGTCGGTTTATGAACGACCCCGAAGTGATCAGGGTGGCGGCCCGGCAGGTAACCGTGCCCAATATTGAGCAGGGGTATATTGAAGTGCATGAAAAAGAAAAATTTGATGTGCTTTGCCGGTTGCTGGATACCCAGTCCCCCGAAAGGGCCATTGTTTTTGGTCGAACCAAACGCCGGGTGGATGAACTGTATGAAGCCCTGAACAAGCGTGGTTATTCCGCTGAAGGCATCCATGGGGATTTGTCCCAGGCCAGGCGGGATCAGGTAATGAGACAGTTTAAGGACGGTGCCATCGAGGTTTTGGTGGCCACCGATGTGGCTGCCCGGGGATTGGATATCACCGGAGTGACCCATATCTATAATTTTGACATTCCCCAGGACCCGGAGGGTTACGTGCACCGTGTCGGCCGTACCGGGCGGGCCGGTAAAGCGGGAGCGGCCATAACTTTGGTTACGCCAAGGGAAATCGGTCATTTAAGGGTTATTGAAAAAATGACCAGGGGTAAAATAGCCCGCCGGCCCGTGCCAACATTAAAGGACGCCATTCGGGGGCAGCAGCGTATTGCGGTGGAAAGACTGCTTATGGCCGTGGAAAAGGAGGACATCGAAAATTACCGGGGACTGGCCGAAGGGCTACTGGAAGAAACCGATTCGGTTACCCTTTTATCTGCAGCATTAAAGGTGCTTACCAAAGAACCGGATCAAACCCCTGTTGCCCTGACCGAAGAAAAACCCCTCAGATTTAAAAGGGATAAAAACAAGCGCACCGGGCAAAGGAACTATTACGGCGGACCCGGCGGTAAAAAAGGTATACTTGGAGGGGGCAGCAGTTACAGGGGGAAAAAACGAGCCGGCAGCCGGTCCTATTAGGACTGAAAAAAGGTTTTGTCTTGCAAAACCTTTATTGTAAAAGCCTGGGTGCCGCGACAGCCGGCCAATGTATAAATTACAGGTGTGTCCCGCGCGAGTTTATCGAAAAACTTTTTTGATTGTTTAACAATGGAAAGAGGAGGTGCACAAAGTCGTTTTTATGGGCCGGGCGAGGGTTTTGGTTTAACGGGTTTACTGCCGAAGCTATGGACGCCGGCATGGCCAGTATGGGTATTAATGAAGCTGGCACCGGAGGGTAAGTGGAAAATTAATAATACCCCGGATTATTTTGCTTAAACCAGCATAAAATACCTTTGGGTGGCTATTGCGGGCGATATTGTTTTTTGTTATAATACAAGTAGCACCATCCATACAGTGACTTTAGGTTGTTCGGTAAGCAAGAAGCGTCGGATATGTTGTTCGGGTTTGTTGCGAGAAGTAACCAGTCCATGGGTAGTGTTTTTTATTTACTCAATTTGTTCAAGTAAGCCAATCTCGATTGATAAGCCTTTGGTGATTTTGACCGGTGTAGTTTAAGTCAAGGCAAACCGTTTGTTCGGCTAAAGCAGGTTTTTTTGCCCGCGATTGATCATAAAAATAAGCAACTGGAGAATTGTATTTGAGTGCTTTAAGCAAACTGTAGGGATGGTTGCTTATGAGAGAAGGTCCGACGCCTTCTCTCATATTATTTACGGCTAAAAATCAGGTACTTATGATACCTTGTCTACCAATATTTTATCGACGGTTTGGCTGTAATTATAATTAAAAGGTGTTGCGGTTAAACTGAAAGATATGTATAATAGTAATTGCGCAAGTTACCAGCGCAACAATTAAATAAAATAATGATGTAGACCACGGAGAGATGGCTGAGTTGGTCGAAGGCGCGCGACTGGAAATCGCGTAGGCGGTGTGAAGCCGTCTCGAGGGTTCGAATCCCTCTCTCTCCGCCACATAAATTAGACATCAAGGACGGACTTGATTCTTTTGCAGCGGGTCCGTCCTTGTGCCTAAACAGCAAGTTTTACTTTTGGCCGTGCTAGACGGGGAGGTAGCGGTGCCCTGTACCCGTAATCCGCTGTAGCGGGGTTGAATTCCGGCCCGAGGGTTTGGCTTGTGAGGTCCGGCTCTTGTAAGGGGTGTTGACGATTGGGTCTTGCGCGACGGAGGCTTTTGAACCGTGTCAGGTCCTGACGGAAGCAGCACTAAGAAAGTTTATCCGGGTGCCGCAAGGGTGCCTGGTCCGAGCCACCTGCAAGAGTAACGCTTGGAAGTCAATATTCGACGGCAGGTGCACGGCCATTAATTTTAATCATAGATAACCAGAAAACCGGCTAAGGCCGGTTTTCTTCATATGGAAACAGCTTCGTAAACACTGCCCAAAGCCGGCACTGCAACGGAAGGAAAAGGCGCCGCGGCAGCGAAGTTAGTTTGTGGTTAATATACGCGGGGGGTATGGATTGTGAGTTATCTGGCCTTGTACCGGCAGTGGCGGCCGCAGCGGTTGGGTGACCTGGTGGGACAAAGGCACGTAACCGAAACACTGCGCAACGCATTAATGGCCGGCAAAGTAAGTCACGCCTATTTATTTTGCGGGCCCCGGGGTACCGGTAAAACCAGCACGGCCAAGATACTGTCCCGGGCGGTTAACTGCCTGAAGCAGCAGGGAGGGGAACCTTGCAACAAGTGCCGGAACTGCCGGGAAATATTGTCCGGCGCCACCATGGATGTGATTGAAATTGACGCTGCCTCCAACCGGGGCATTGATGAAATACGTGATTTAAAGGAAAATATAAAATACTTTCCCACACTGGGTGGCAAAAAGATGTACATAGTGGATGAAGTGCATATGCTCACCAATGAGGCCTTTAACGCACTGCTTAAAACACTGGAGGAACCACCCGAACATGTGGTTTTTGTTCTGGCCACAACGGAACCGCACAAGGTGCCTTTGACCATATTGTCCCGCTGCCAGCGCTTTGATTTTCGCCCCCTTTCGGCTGAGGCGATTGCCGGGCGTCTGGAAGAGGTGGCCGCCAGGAGCAATTTTAAAGTGGAGAAAGATGCAGTGCGGGCTATCACCCGGGCCGCCGGAGGCAGTATGCGAGACGCCCTGAGTGTGTTGGACCAGGCGCTTTTGCTTAGCGGGGAAAACGCTGTAACGGCTGACACGGTGCACACCATTTTGGGCACAGTGACTGAAGATGTATTGTTTGATTTGGCCACCGGACTGGCGGAAAGAAAACCCGCCCTGGTGTTAAAACAGGTGGCGGGTATTGCGGCCGAAGGTAAAGATTTACAGCAACTAATCAGGGAACTGACCGCATACCTGCGCCGGCTGCTGGTGGCCTTTCTGGCTCCCGATGCGGCGGGGGAGGCCGGGTTTGATACGCCCCCGGCCGGGCTGATGCAGCTTTTTACGCGTCGCCGGTTAATCAGCACCATCGATTACCTGGTGGAGGCTGAGCAAGCAATGCGCCGCAGTGCACATCCCCGGGTGGTGCTGGAGCTGGCGCTGGTGCGGGCTATGGATGAGGATGACGGGCCGCCGGTGGATGAATTGCTGCACAGGATTGAGCGGCTTGAACAGGCGCTGGCCAACCGGGGACAGGCCGGTGGTAATGCCCTGGAGTATGTTCCGGTGGCCCAGGGTACCAGTAAACAAGATGTTGATAAACCTGCGCCCAAATCCCCCGCGGCGGCAGTCAAGGCCGGTTTGCAAATTGATGGTAAGCGGCCTGAAATGGGTAATACTAGAGCTAACCATAATAACGACCATCCCCCGTGGGTTGCCCAACAGGTTTTGCCCCAAAACATGGCGGGTGGAGAAGAAATCACGGGTGAGCCCGAGACCGGACATGCGGTTTTACCACCAAATGCAGGGGATACCGGTAGCGCGGCTAAAGAAAACACCCGGTCAAGTGGATTAAAAACCGGGGGTGTAGAAGCAGCTCCGGCCCGGAAAAACCCCGTGAATACCCGGGGTGAACCCCGGTATAACATTGAACAATTAAGAAAGTGGTGGCCGGAAATATTGGCGGTGGTTAAAAAGGCCAACCCCATTGCCTATAGCTGTTTATGTCAAGCCTGGCCGGCAGAGATAAAAGAACATTGTCTGGTGCTGGGGGTGCCCCGGGGAGATGTTTTTATCAAGGATATGGCTGAAAAGCCCGATACCAAACAATTGCTTGCCCAGACGCTGGCCTCGTTTACCCGCTTGACCTGGCAGATCCGCTGTGCTTATTATGATGCGCCGCCGCCGGGCTGGTCAAGGAGCACGGTACAGCTGGATACCGAAGAGGCGATAAGCCTGTTTCAGGGGGAACTGGTGCCCCTGGAAAAGGATTTAAATAAAAAATGAGGAGGTATATCATATGGGTGGAAATATGGCTAAAATGATGAAACAAGTACAAAAGATGCAGGCCGAGATGGCCAGAATGCAGGAGGAACTGGGCAACCGCACCGTGGAAAGTTCCGCCGGCGGCGGTGTGGTACGGGTGGTGGCCAACGGCCGCCAGGAGATCGTGGCCGTGGAAATCAAGCCCGAGGTAGTGGACCCGGAAGATGTGGAAATGCTGCAAGATTTGGTTCTGACCGCAGTTAACGAAGCTTTGAAGCAGGCCCAGGATATGATGACCAAAGAAATGAGCAAGCTGACCGGCGGGCTTAATATACCGGGATTATTTTAAAGATAAAAAAGGAGCCTTGGGGCAGTGAAACAAATGCAATATGCCGGCGCGGTGTCACGCTTGATCGGCGAATTGGCCAGGTTACCCGGGATTGGAACTAAAACGGCGCAACGACTGGCCTTTTTTTTGTTGAATGCTCCCCCGGAAGTGGCCATAAGCCTTGCCGAGGCCATCAGGGAAGCCCGGGAAAAGGTGGGGCGTTGCTCGGTGTGCGGCAATCTTACTGATGTGGATCCCTGCCCGGTTTGTCAAAACGAGACCCGGGACAAGGGCATAATTTGCGTTGTGCAGGACCCCCGGGATGTGGTGGCCATTGAAAAGTACCGTGGTTTTAAAGGTGTTTATCACGTGCTTCACGGTGCCCTTTCACCCCTTGAAGGGGTGGGGCCCCAGGAATTGAATATAAAAAGTTTACTGGACCGCCTGGCGGGTGACTCGGTGCGGGAAGTGATTTTAGCCACCAACCCGGATGTGGAGGGGGATGCTACGGCCCTTTACCTGGCCCGGCTGATAAAACCCCTTGGTGTTAAAGTAACCAGGCTGGCCCGGGGCCTGCCGGTGGGTGCCCATTTGGAGTATGCCGATGAAGTAACCCTGGGCAGGGCCATAGAAGGACGACTGGAAATTGAATAAAAAGTAATTTTTTCCATCGTCGCCCCATATATCATTTTATAAGTGATTGGGGGTGTGAATGATGGAATGGCAGCTGGTGATTATAGTCCTGGCGGTGCTGGCTGGCTTGTATATTGCAAATACTTTCATGTACAGGCCGCTGCGCCGGTTATTGAGCTTGGCTGTATGCCTGGTTACGGGTACGGTGTTGATAACGCTGCTAAACTGGTGTTTGAGTTTTTTCAACATGCATGTTGCCTTCAACCTTTTTACCGTGCTGGTGGCGGGCATTTTACACTTGCCGGGCCTGGTGATGCTGGTGGTACTGAGCCGGTGGTTTGTTTAAAATACGGTATGCAGTATAAAATTCTTGTAAAACAGCTGATTTCTTGACGGGTCAATATTGTTGCAATATACTAAAAACAGTTGTCTAAAATTCATAAAAAGTTTCTAGATTATTTAAACTATAACATGATAGTTTAGAATCATTAATTTGCGCGGGGGTGAAGATTATCGGCCCGCGGGTAGTGGAAGCTTACGTTGGGGAATATGCCAGCGGTAAAAGCGAGGTGGCCGTTAACAGAGCGGTTGATTTGGCCGCGTCCGGCCGGAATGTTACCCTGGTGGACCTGGATATTGTGGAGCCGTGTTACACGCTGCGCCCCATAAAAAGGGAACTGCAGCAAAAGGGGATTACCGTGCTGGCCTGGGAAACCAGGGATACTTTGGGATTGGGGGAAGCAGGCAATGTGCTCCGGGCGGAAAACCGCTGGGCGTTGCGCCGGTCCGGGGATATTATACTGGATATCGGTTATGGCGTGGAGGGTGCCAAAACCCTGAACCTGTTGGAAGGAGCGGGGGCGGATCCCGATTTGAAGGTTTACGCCGTGGTGAATATTGCCAGGCCAATGACGGCCAGCGTGGCGGATATAGTAGCTTATATTCGCGAGCTGGGCATTGTACACGGCATTATTAACAACAGTCACCTGGGAGACGAAACTGATGTGGACATTGTGCAACAAGGGGCCCGGATAGTGGATGAAGCAGCCCGGCAATTACAATTGCCGGTGGTGGCCACCACGGCGGTCCCGGCCATTGCGGCTTTAATCGGGCCGGTGGATATAGCCGGTCATCCGGTGAGGAAACTGGACAGGTATATGCCGCGTACATTCTGGTAACAAAATTTCCCTAGGGAGTCAAGATTTTAGGAGGTGTACAAGTCAAT
Organism: Desulfallas thermosapovorans DSM 6562; assembly: GCF_008124625.1. Taxonomy (NCBI): domain Bacteria; kingdom Bacillati; phylum Bacillota; class Clostridia; order Eubacteriales; family Desulfallaceae; genus Desulfallas; species Desulfallas thermosapovorans. The sequence goes on along the minus strand of NZ_VNHM01000003.1, from coordinate 184,503 downwards.
GCCAGAAAAACCGATACAGGGTGAAAAAAGGGTATTCATGACCGGTAACGAAGTGGTGGCTTGGGCTGCTCTGGCGGCCGAGGCCGACATTATGTACGGTTATCCCATTACACCCCAGAATGAAATTATGCATTATTGGACCAGGATGCTGCCCAAATACGGCCGCAGGTTTTTACAGACCGAGGACGAGCTTTCGGCGGGATTCACCACAGCCGGCGGCGTACTGGCCGGAAGGAGAGCCTTTACCGCTACCGCCGGGCCGGGCAACACTTTAATGCAGGAACCAATGAGCATGGCGGAGGCCATGCGGTTGCCCGTGGTGGTTATTGTACAACAGCGTGGCGGCCCATCCACGGCCACAGTAATTTATTCCCAGCAGGAAGTCACCATGACCACACTGGGTGGCAACGGTGAGGGTTTAAGGGTGGTTTACTCCACTGCTAATCACCAGGAACTTTTTGATTATACCATCAAGGCTTTTAATACCGCGTGGAAATACCGCTTCCCCACCTTTGTGCTGGGCGACGGTTACCAGGCTAAAATGCGGGAATCCCTAACCATGTATGATCCCGCCTCCCGGGGTATTACCATGGTGCCCACCGAGCCCTATGTGGGTAAAGAGGGAACACCGGGAGTGGACAGGGAGCCGACTCATTTGAGAAATACTTACAATGTGGAGGAAGAATTGTTCGAGGTGCTGGAACAGTACCTGGCTGATTACGCCAAGGCGGCCCCCGAAATAGCCGAATATGACGCCTTTGATACCGATGACGCCGACCTGGTGGTAATCTCCCACGGCGTTGTTTCCCGGGCCTGCAAGGCAGCGGTTAAAGAATTGCGGGAAGAAGGTTACAAGGTGGGTTATTTCCGTCCCATCACCCTGCGCCCGCTGCCGGTGGACCAGTTGCGGGAAGTGGCCGGTAAAGCCAAGCAATTGCTGGTGGTGGAATCCGCCAACGGCCAGTTGGACAGGCTGGTTAAAGAAGCTATTTACGGCAACACCACAGAAATGCTATCCTTGTTCAAACCCGGCGTTGGTGTAACCACCGAGGAAGTGGTGGCCCGGGTCAAGGAAATAAAAGGCTAAAACGCGCCGGCACTTGTACCGGACGTGCAGCAACGGTTAATGTGCCAGGGATATTTTGGTATATATAGCAAGAGAATTATGCAATAGGCTGGTTTGATGGAGCGGCGTAAAGTTCTTTATAAAGCCGTCTAAGGTTTAGTTAAATTTATAGATTATTTTGCTGAGAGGATTGAAAGGGGGCTTTTGTAATGTCAGTACAGCCTGCCATGCCCAAATGCTGGCGTGTGGAATCCAAACCCCATAAATTCTGCCCGGGCTGTGGTCACGGCCTGGTGCTTAAAGCGTTGGGACAGGCCATTGATGAGCTGGGCATTCAAGATAAGGTTGTTTTTGGCTGTGACATTGGCTGTTCGCTGTTGTCCTGGGACTTTTTCAACGTAGATACCGTGCAAACCCACCATGGTCGTACAACACCGGTAATTACAGGGATCAAGCGGGCCAATACCGATGTAATCGGGATTGCCTACATGGGTGACGGCGGTGGTTACGCCATCGGTGCTCAGCACCTGGTCAGCGCGGCAACCCGTAACGAGCGGATTACGGTAATTCTGGTCAATAATACCCAGTATGGTATGACCGGCGGTCAAATGGCGCCAACCACTTTGCCGGGGCAAAAGACTGAAACTTCGCCCTATGGCCGCGATGTGGACGCTTCCGGTTATCCCACCCAGGGTCCCGAAATGGTGGCTGCCATTACCCAGGAGGGTGCATATGTCGCCCGGGGTACTGTGGCCAATGTAAAACAATTGAAGGGCTTTATTAAAAAGGCACTGGAAAATCAAATGGCCGGGAACGGGTTCAGTTTTGTGGAAGCATTATCCACCTGCCCCACCAACTGGCGTACCAACGCCGAAGATACCTGGAAGTTTGTTGAAAAGGAAATGACTAAATATTTCAAGGTAGGGGAAATCAAAGTACCCGGTCCCCGGGAGAAGGAGGGACAATAATAAATGGCTAAGCCGGTAAAAATTATCCTGGCCGGCGAGGGTGGCCAGGGCGTGCAATCGGTGGCCGAAATCATTGCCGAGGCGGCCAACGAAGAGGGGCGCGAGGCGCTGTATATACCCAACTTTGGTGTGGAACAGCGGGGCGGTGTTTCGGTGGCGTACCTGCAGATAGCTGATGAGCCCATCGGGGCGCCAAAGTTTCAAATTGGTGATATCGTAGTGGCATTAAGTGACCGGGCCGTTCACCGCACCAAGCAGTACGCGGGTCCCGAAACCATATTTGTTTACGATTCCGGCATTGAAAATATCGAAGATGCTCTACCCAAAAACGCTAAAAAGGTGCTGGGCATTCCTGCCATCGAAGTATCCAAGAAGGAACTGCATCCCCGGGTGTTTAACATTATCATCATGGGCGCAGTGATCAAGGCCACCGAGGTGGTGGCCGTGGAGGACGCCAAGGCGGCCGTGGAGAAGAAGCTTGGTTATAAATTCGAGAAGAATCCCAAGCTCCGGGAAATGAATTTCCGGGCCATAGAACGCGGCATGGAATTGGTGGCCGGCATACTGTAAGGGGGGTATATTAAATGGCTCAAACCTTCAAGGGGCGCACCCTGGAAGTGGAAAAAGGTTTTTGGACATTGTTCCCCGGGCTTTGCAAGGGATGCGGCCTGTGTATTGAGAAGTGTCCCAAAAAGTGCATGAGCTGGTCCGATGTGCTGGGGGTATATGGTACGCCTTCGGTGGAGATAAACGATGAGTGTATTGCCTGCGGCATCTGCCAGAATTTCTGCCCGGATTGTGCCATAGCAGTGGAGAAAAAGAAAGAACCGAAGAAACAAAACTGAGTTACGGGGTTTTTAGCTGCGGGAAAATTGTATCCCGCAGCTTTTTAGTCTGGCAGTCATTGTTAAAGCAGGTGTTCCTTATGAGTGGAGGCAACCTTTGGGGAAGTAGTAATATAATACACGGAGAAAAGGGCTATCAGTAACGAACGGGCGGGCAGCCAACCACATATACTGGTATGGGTGATGTTATGAACAGCCATGTTTGTCTTTTTTGCGGCGAAAGCCGGGACCCGGAATCCGGCGTTTATATCAGGGGATATTACATTTGCCCTGGCTGTGAGATAAAAATATGCTGCCTCACCGTGGACAGTGCCAATTATGAATATTACAGAAACGGGCTTAAAAGAATATGGTGTTTGGCGGATACCTGTTCCCCCTGGGATGAGGCTTGTTTTTGGGCCAGCCTGGCCCGCCGGTGAGCTATTTCCAAATCGCATTTGATCTGGCTGAGGGTGGCCAGGTTGATACCGGTGCGGCAAGATATTTCCAGGTCGGAAAGGCCTTTCTTCCAGGCCCGGATCAGGCCGGGTACATTGGTGCGGTATTTTTGGGAAAGTTTTGCGGTATTGATTTCCATTACCTGCACGCTCCTTTCATTTCTTTAAGAGCCTGTTCGAAAATATCCTTTGGTGCCGGGTGCTCCCGGGGTTGAAAGATTTTTGCTCTTTCAACCCCGGGAGCACCCGGCACCTACGCGGGCACCGCAAAGGCCGGCCAATATAGAGATTGCGAAAGTGAATCCCGCGCGGTCTTTTCGAACAGCTTCTTTAATTTTATTTTGACCGCAGCAAGTATCTTTATGATGAGAATGAAATGTAATTGAGGATTAAAATCCGTCAGCTTCTGGTTTGTTAATTGACAGTATGATAAAATTAAACGTTAGTAAAAAAATTTTTGCAGGTGAAGTTTTTGCCCAATAATTATGAACATGTACCCTTGCTGGCTGCCTTACAAAAATATAGTGCCCAAAAACCCGTGCGTTTACATGTGCCGGGTCACGGCGGCGGCCCGGGGTTACCCGCGGCAATGCGCCGGGCTAACCTGCCTGCCTGGGATGTCACAGAGCTGGCGGAATTGGATGATTTGCACAACCCTGCAGGGGTGATTGCCGCGGCTCAGCGAAGTGCAGCGGAACTGTACGGTGCCCGGTGTACCTTTTTTTTAGTGAACGGCACCACAGTGGGAATACAGGCTCTGATTGCCGCCACCTGCAGCGAGGAAAGGGTGCTGGTGCTGCCGCGCAACGTGCACCGGTCGGTGCTGGGCGGGCTGGTGGTCAGCGGGGCCCGCCCGGTGTTTATAGAACCCTGTATTGTACCCGGATTTGGCTTTGCGGCCGGCTTTACGCCGGACAAGCTGGAGGTCGCCCTGGGGCAAAATCCCGGCGCAGGGGCCGTGCTGGCTGTGCACCCGTGCTATTACGGAGTGGTGGGTAACCTGGCCGGTTTGGACAAGGTGTGCCGGCGATACGGGGTGCCCCTGCTGGTGGATGAAGCCCATGGCACACACCTGCGCATGCATCCCGGGTTGCCGGCCGATGCATTGTCCCTGGGGGCCGATGCCGTGGTACAGAGTGTTCATAAAACAGGAGGTGCGCTGACCCAGGCCTCCTGGCTGCACCTGGGCACGGAGTTGATCGAACGGGGCCGGGTGGCCAGGGCACTGCGCTTGCTGCAAACCAGCAGCCCCTCTTATATTTTAATGGCCTCACTGGATGCGGCACGACGGCAGTTGGCCTTAAAGGGGCGGGCTTTATTGGATGAATTACTGGCCCTGGCCGCCGAGACTGCGGGTAAAATAAATCAGATACCGGGCCTGGCCGTGCTGGGCCAGGAGCATCTAAACGGGCCCGGTGCTGTGGGTTATGACCCCACCCGCCTGGTGGTTTCGGTGCGGGGGCTGGGGGTCAGCGGGTATGTGGTGGCCCGGAGGCTGGCTGATAAACATGGTATATATGTGGAAATGGCGGATAGCTTAAATGTGGTGGCGGTATTGTCCCTGGGCACGGACCGGGCGGGCGTGCAGGCGCTGTGCGGTGCTTTGGCGGAAACCAGCCGGTGGGCGGCAGCCGAGTCCGGCAGCGCTAACCGGCACAGCCAGGGGCCGCCGCCGGTGGGGCCTCCAATGCCGCCGCAAGTGATGACGCCACGCCGGGCCTGGCTGGCGGGGCAAAAAAAGGTGGCCCTGGAGGATGCCAGGGGTTTGGTGGCCGCGGAAATAATTGCAGTTTATCCCCCCGGCATAGCGGTAATTTATCCCGGGGAGGAAATCACCTCCGAGGTTATAGAATACTTGATACAGGTGCGGGCCGCGGGTATACACATTCAGGGCGCTGCCGATCCCGGGCTGTCCACGGTCCGGGTGGTGAATTTATAGACCCACGGGTATACGAAAAGGGTGGCCGTATCTTTGTAAGGGGAGTTAAGCCAATTGCTGGCAGGTAAATTTTTAGTATTCGAGGGTATTGACGGGGCCGGTAAAACCACCCAGATGAAACTGCTGGCCGAATTCTTGGAGAACCGGGGCCTGCCGGTACTGTGTACCCGGGAACCCGGCGGTACCCGGGTCGGGGCCAGGCTAAGGGGGCTACTTTTAGACCCGGCATGTCATGATATAACCCCCCGTACCGAGGCCTTTTTATATGCGGCGGACCGGGCCCAGCATGTTATTGAAAAAATAGTACCTGCTTTGGAACGGGGAGTAACGGTGCTTTGCGACCGGTTTGTATATTCCACCCTGGCTTACCAGGGGTGGGGTCGGGGTATGGATATGGCGCTGCTGCGGCAATTAAATGATTTGGCCACTGGCGGCCTTGTGCCGGACGCAGTGGTGCTTTTGGACCTGGCAGTGGCTGAAGGCAGGCGCCGGGTGCTGGGACAGCGTTCGCCGGACCGGCTGGAGGGTGAGAAGTTAGCCTTTTTCCAGCGGGTGCGGGAGGGCTACCTGGAACAGGCCGCTATATGGCCCAACGTTTTTCGGATCATACAGGCTGACCAGCCGGTGCATGATGTGCACCGGCAGATTTTAGAGGCACTTAATGATTTATAAGCTTTTCAATATACGTACCCATGGATAGTTTTGTTTGGGAGGTAACCTGATGCCGGTGCTGCGGGACGTGGTGGGCCACGAACAGATCAAAAAGCGCTTGAGGAGTGCCCTGGTTAAGGGACTGGTGAATCATGCCTATCTTTTTGGCGGGCCGGCGGGAATTGGTAAGAAAACCGCCGGGCTAGCCTTTGCCCGGGCGTTATTGTGTCGCCGTGGCGGGGGGGATGCCTGCGGGCAATGTGACGATTGTATCCGCTCGGAGCAAGGTGTGCATCCCGATTTACACGTTATCCGTCCGGAAGGGGCTACGATAAAAATAAACCAGCTGCGGGCCTTGCAGGGTGGCGCTTCCTTTACCGCCTATGGCGCGGCCAGGCAGGTTTTTTTGATGGAACAGGCCGAGAAGATGACTTTGGCGGCAGCCAACTGTTTTTTAAAAATACTGGAAGAACCCCCGCCGGGGATAGTGTTTATACTGGTGACCGATGACTCTGCAAGGATGCTGCCCACAGTGCTCTCCCGCTGCCAGCAGTACCGTTTCAGCCCCTTGCCCCGGGAGCAGGTTCTGCAGGTGCTGGCTAATGCCGGTGCGGGTCGTGACAGTGACAGTGCCTCTGTAGCGGCGGCGCTGTCCGGGGGATGTCCGGGCCGGGCGCTGGCGCTGCTGGACGGGCTGGACAAGCGCAATGCCATGCTGGACCTGCTGATGCATATAGTCCGGGAAAGGCCGGGCAGTGTATTTTTGCCGGTGGATGAACTGGCGGAGCGGGAGGGCCTGGCGGATTTTATAGATTACGTGATTCTTTTTTTTCGAGATGTATTAATCTGGCAAATAACCGGCTCCACCGAGCTTATCATTAACGTGGACCGGATTTCATATATTATCGAATTGGCCGGTGCTTATGCCAGGCCGCGGGTTATGGACATACTGATAACGGCGGAAAAATCGTCGGCCCGCCTGGCGGGCAATGTTAACCAGCGCCTGGTGCTGGACTCATTGTTATTCAAAATTACCGGCCTGGGAGATGATGATCGGGGGTAGTGGATTTTGTCGTATACTGTAGTGGGAATACGTTTTAAACCGGCAGGTAAAATATATTACTTTGATCCCGGAGAATTAAAGTTGTCCTTAAACGATGGGGTTATTGTGGAAACGTCCAGGGGTATTGAATACGGAATCGTGGTGATTGAACCCCGCCAGGTGCCCGAGGAAGAAGTGGTGGGAGCACTTAAAATGGTGCTGCGCCTGGCCGGCGAGGATGACCTGGAACAGCTGCGGGCCAACCGGGAGAAGGAAATTAAGGCCATGGAAATATGCCTGGCTAAAATTGCCGACCATGGCCTGCCCATGAAACTGGTGGATGTGGAACAAACCTTTGACGGTAATAAAATTATCTTTTACTTTACCGCCGATGGACGGATAGATTTTCGGGAACTGGTCAAGGACCTGGCTGCGGTGTTCCGAACCCGTATAGAACTGCGCCAGATTGGTGTCCGGGATGAAGCTAAAATGATGGGGGGACTTGGCTGTTGCGGCAGAGAGTTATGCTGTGCCACCTGGCTGGCTGATTTTGCCACGGTATCCATTCGCATGGCCAAGGAACAAAATCTTTCCTTGAATCCTACTAAAATTTCAGGTATTTGTGGCCGTTTAATGTGCTGCCTGAAGTTTGAGAACGAAGTTTACGAGCAGGCCAAAGAAGGTTATCCGGAGATCGGCAGGCGGGTAACCACTCCGGATGGCGAAGGTAAGGTGAGTAGTATAAATATTTTCAAGCAGACTGTAAATGTTGAGCTGCGGGAAAGTAAACTGATTAAGGAATATCCCTGCAGCATAATTGAACTGGAATCCGTGGAAGGTGATCATGGTGAATCCCCTAACGTTAAAAATGAAGGCGCTGGAGGGCAGGGTTCAAGAGCTGTTATCCGAAATCAAAAACATGAAAAATGTTGTCGAGGTGCTCGAAACAGAAAATGCAAAGCTCCGGCAGCAACTAATTCTGATGTATGAAATGCACGAGGATAATGACACGGGTTCCGGCTGCTCGCCAAAACGGGTTACGGGGCGGCAAAATTTGGTTAATTTGTACAACCAGGGGTTTCATATATGTAACATTTATTTTGGCCAGTTACGGGAAGGCGAGTGTCTATTTTGCGCCGCTTTTTTACGCCGCAAGCAGGGGTGATGTTTAATGCGATCAGGTGAAACATGTGGTACTCTGTATCTGTGCGCCACACCCATAGGTAACCTGGAGGATATCACATTGCGGGTCATCAGGGTACTGGGGGAAGTTGATCTGGTGGCGGCTGAAGATACCCGCCATACCCGTAAATTATTCAGTCATTATGACATTCACACCGCCCTGACCAGTTATCACGAGCATAACCGGCAGGCCAAGGGCAGGTATATTATAGAACAGCTCCTGCTGGGGAAAAACGTGGCTCTGGTCAGCGACGCCGGTACGCCGGGTATTTCCGACCCGGGTGCGGAATTGGTGCAAGGGGCCCTGGAAAGGGGTATTCCGGTGACGTCACTGCCCGGTCCCAGTGCTTTGCTTACTGCACTGACCGTGTCCGGCCTGCCCCTGGACAGGTTCGTCTTTGAAGGTTTTTTACCCGCCAAGAACAAAGAGCGCCGCCGGCGGTTGGCGGAACTGGCCCGGGAAACAAGGACGGTTGTTTTATATGAGTCTCCCCACCGGTTGCCAAAGACACTGGGTGAATTGGTGGATGCCATGGGTGACCGGCGGGCTTGCGCGGCCCGGGAGTTGACCAAGCTGCATGAAGATGTGCGGCGCGGTACACTGGCGCAGTTGCGGGAGCAATTCACCGGCGAGCCGCCCCGGGGAGAATTTGTGCTGGTGATTGAGGGCCGCCCGGCTGAAGGTGATGGGACAAACACCGTGGATGGCAATTTGACGCCGGAAGAGTACGTCCGTTTACTGCAGGAAGAAGGGGTACCGCCCACCAAGGCTATAAAAATAGTTGCCCGCCTGAGGAGTATTCCCCGGCGGGAATTGTACAATCAAGTAAGCGGTTCCAAATAGGAATTGCCCAGTAACTATGTATACTACTACATGGCTTTAACATCTTCTTTAACATTTTCAAACATGGCCAGGGCGCAATTCCGGCAGACGAGTTTGCCTTTGTAGTGCTGCACATCGGCGGCATTGCCGCAGAATACGCAGGCGGGCTCATATTTCTTTAATATAATTTTTTCGGCATCAACGTAAATTTCCAGGGCATCCTTTTCATCAATGCCGAGAGTGCGGCGTAATTCGATGGGAATTACCACGCGGCCCAGCTCGTCCACCTTTCTTACAATACCAGTAGATTTCAATGTCTTTCCCTCCCCTCGATAATGAAAGCATCGATTCGACATAAATTGATTATATAGCACAAGTAAATGGTACCAGTGATGGCAGTAAAAGTCAACATTTTTTTATAAAAACATGGATTTTTTTGTATAAAAAATATTGATTTAGGGAAAACTTGACAAGATAGACCTGGTTACCTTAAAATCATTATGTCGATAAAGGTCATGATGGAGAGGAGTAAATGCGGAAGAACCGGCCAGCGAGTGGGGAGGGTGGGAGCCCACCGGGGAAAACGTATTGAACATGGCTCCGGAACCGTCGGCTGAAAGCTTTCAGTAGGCCGTACCGGGTTAAGCACCGTTACCAGGCTTGGGGTATCGGGAATTAGTTGTTGAGTTCCCTGTACCTTAACGAGGCCTTTTTTAAGCAATAGAAGGCAAAATAAGGGTGGTAACGCGGAAAGTATTTTTCGCCCCTGGGTAAACCGGGGGCGTTATTTAATTTATGGCGCCATGAGCCTGGAAAATTATTGCTGCTTAATATTAGCATTAAGGGAGGTCATAATTATGGAAAAAAAGAAAACCTTTTATATAACCACGCCAATTTATTATCCCAGCGATAACCTGCATATCGGGCACGCCTATACTACTGTAGCCGCCGACGCCATGGCCAGGTTTAAGAAACTGACCGGCCATGAGGTTTGGTTTTTGACCGGCTCTGACGAGCACGGCCAGAAAATTGAGCGCTCGGCCCGGGAGCGGGGTGAAACGCCGCTGGAGTATGTGGATAAGATTGTGGCCGGTTTCAAGCACCTTTGGAGCAGTTTGAACATCAGCAATGATGATTTTATTCGTACCACCGAAGAGAGGCACAAAAGGGTGGTGCAGAAATTCTTCCAGAAACTGTACGATCAGGGTGATATTTATAAGGCCAACTATAAGGGTTGGTACTGTACACCCTGTGAAACCCTGTGGACCGAGGCGCGCCTGGAGGAGGGCAACTGCCCCGACTGTGGTCGCCCGGTGGAGCCGTTGGAGGAGGAAAGTTATTTCTTTAAAATGTCCAAGTATGCCGATCGCTTGCTCAAGTATATCGAGGACAATCCCGATTTTATCCAGCCCACCTCCCGGCGCAATGAAATGGTCAGTTTTATCAAAAGCGGTCTGGAGGACCTTTGCGTTTCCCGTACCACCTTTGACTGGGGTATTCCCGTGCCCTTTGACGAAAAGCACGTTATATACGTCTGGGTGGATGCGCTGACCAACTATATTTCGGCTTTGGGTTACGATGAGGAAAACGATGCCTTGTACCAACAGTTCTGGCCCGCCGATATACACCTGGTGGGTAAAGATATCGTTCGTTTTCATACCATTATCTGGCCCATTCTCCTTATGGCCCTGGATTTACCCCTGCCCAAGCAGGTGGTGGGACACGGCTGGGTGCTATTGGACAGCGGCAAAATGAGCAAATCCAAGGGCAACGTGGTGGACCCGCTGGTATTAATCGATAAATACGGTGTGGATGCCATACGCTATTACTTGCTCCGGGAAATGCCCCTGGGGGCTGATATCATTTATTCCGAGGAGGCCCTGGTGCACCGTATCAATGTTGACCTGGCCAATGATTTCGGCAACCTGTTCAACCGTACCTGTGCCATGGTCAACAAGTATTTCAAAGGGCAGTTAAAGCCCCCCTCCGACCCCGAAGGACCGGACGGGGAACTGTTGGATTTGGCTCGCACAACGCCGGCGGAGGTGGAGGAGTTAATGGAACGCCGGGAGATTTCCAATGCCCTGGCGGCCATAATGCGCCTGGTGGGTCGGGCCAACAAATACCTGGAGGAAACTGCTCCCTGGGCGCTGGCCAAAGACCCGGAGAAACAGGAGCGGCTGAATACCGTGCTTTATAACGTAGCCGAGGTATTGCGCTTTGCCACGGTGATGGTGTCACCCTTTATGCCCGGACTGCCCGGGCGGGCCTGGCCCCTGTTGGGAATTGAAGACAAACCCCAACTGCATACCTGGGAATCCCTTGTGTGGGGTAAGCTACCGGGCGGTACCGTGTTAAAACGGGGTGAGCCGCTGTTCCCGCGCATTGACCCGGCCACCCTGGGGGAGGAGGAATAAATGGATACCGGAACGGGTCAAATAAACCGGGTAACCGCCGGGACACCGGTGACCGGTGAGCTGTTTGATACCCATACCCACCTGTACGATGAACAATTTGACGCCGACCTGGACCAGGTGTTCAGCCGCATGGCCGGGGCCAGGGTCACCCGGGTGCTGTGCGTGGGCTTTGACGTAAATTCCTCGGAGCAGGCGCTGGCCATGGCCCAAAGCCGCCCCGGCGTGGTGGCGGCGGTGGGGGTGCACCCCCATGATGCTGCAGATGTGGCCCCGGATTACCTGGACCGTCTGGCCGGTTTGGCCCGCCATCCCCGGGTGGTGGCGCTGGGGGAAATGGGCCTGGATTACTACCGGGATCTTTCCCCGCGCCCGGTGCAGCGCCAAATCTTCCGGGAGCAGCTGGCCCTGGTGCGGGAACTGGTCATGCCGGTGATTATTCACGTGCGGGACGCCTTCGGGGATATGATGGATATTTTGCGTGCCGACGGTATCAGCCCCGCCGGGGGTGTGATGCACTGTTTCAGCGGTAGTTGGGAATGGGCCCGGCAGGCCATGGAGATGGGGTTTTATATTTCCCTGGCCGGGCCGGTAACCTTTAAAAAAGCGCCCAAGTTAAAGGAAATTGCCGTTAAGGTGCCGCAAGACCGGCTGCTCATAGAAACCGACTGCCCCTACCTGGCCCCGGAGCCTTACCGGGGGCGGCGCAATGAGCCGGCCTATGTAAAATACATAGCTGAGCATATTGCCCGGTTAAGGGATATGCCGCCGGGGGAACTGGCCCGGGTTACCACCGCCAACGCTAAAAAATTGTTCAATATGGAATGAAAGTAAGGTGCTGCTATTGGCGGGGTCTATGGTAGAATATGCTCATGGAGCTTGTTCAGGTAGTCAAGCCCGGCTATTAAAACGGGCTTATGTGTCGCGCAGGCTTTGGTGCCGGGGGCGCCATTGAACCTAAAATAGACAATGCGGGGACTGTTATCAGGCCACCGCGCCTGAAATTGGATCAAGGGGGTTGATTCGTTGGAACAGACACCGGGCAACACCAGGGGGTTGACGCTGGTATTTACAGGAAATGGCAAAGGTAAAACCACCGCGGCGCTGGGTATGGCCCTCAGGGCCTGGGGCCAGGGCATGAAGGTATTGGTTTTGCAATTTATCAAGGGCGGTTGGAAATACGGCGAGCTCAAGGCGGCGGAAAAACTGGGCCCCAACTTTGTGATGAGGCAAATGGGGGAAGGCTTTATCAAGGGGGCCGGTGACGATGGTTTGGAGGCGCACCGGGCGGCGGCCCAAAATGCCCTTCAAGAGGCCAAAAAGGCTGTGGTGGAAGGGGCCGCCGATATGATCATCCTGGATGAAATAAACTATGCTGTGCACTACGGGCTGGTGGACCTGGCGGAGGTGCTGGATATAATCCGCAGTAAACCGCCCGGTGTGCACCTGGTACTTACCGGGCGCAATGTGGCTGAAGAGGTGGCCAATCTGGCGGACCTGGTAACGGAAATGAAAGAAATAAAACATCCCTTTGCCGCCGGTATTCCGGCCCAAAAGGGTATCGAGTTTTAAAGTCAAATAAAGCAGTTGCTCTTGAGCAGCTGTTTTTTTGTTATATTTTTACTGGGGGACTTTTCAATAGCTGTAAAAAATGGTAAAGTAATAAAAACCGGGACAGGCCGCATAGAATACAATACAGGTGGGTATGTTTTACAACTTAGCCAGAGCGGCAGGAAAAAGACAATATGTGGCGAATATATTATAAGCTAAGTCACGGATAACGACCTTCCCACCAATCTTAACTAATTAAAGAGAACCGGCATAGTCTATAGTAACATGTATTTTAACGAACCGGATTTATGGTACAGTTGGTACCGGCAGGGTTTACATGTTGTGGTTTGTTTAGGGAGGGATAATTATTAGTTTATGGAACAAAAACGCCGCGGAGTATACCCCGACCGACAACTTCTTCAATGGCAGGGTTGCGGCGGCAGGGCTGGCTGTTTTGCTGCTGGTTGTGGCTATTATCTCAGCATACCGGGTGGCCCAAAAGGAAGTTAATCTGTTGGTGGACGGTAAGAAGTGGCAGGTGCATACTTTTTATAGTGACGTTGCCGGAGTGTTACAGGAAAACGGTATTGACCTGGCCGAAAAGGACCGGGTGAACCCGGGTTTGGATACCGCCTTGACTGATGGTATGACGGTTGAAGTGCGCCGGGCGGTGCCGGTACAATTGCAGGTGGGTAATGAAAAATATCATCTGCTCAGCTCTGCCAAAACCGTTGGTGAGGTACTTGAGGAAGAAGGCGTGGTGCTTGGGGAGCGGGATCAGGTGACCCCCGGCCTTGATACCCGGCTGGATAAGGAAACCAGTATTCAAGTGGACCGTATCACCACCAAGGTTGTTGAGGAAGAAGTACCCATCCCCTACCGGATACAGCGGGAGGCGGATAATACATTGTTTAGCGGTATTGTCCGGGTAATCAATAACGGCAAAGAGGGACTGGAAAAAAAGATATGGGAAATAGTATATAAAAACGGTAAAGAGGTGGAAAAGAAACTTTTGGCCAGCACTGTTATTGAGGAACCCGTGGACCGGGTGGTCCGGGTGGGCACCATGCGCACCGTTACCAGGGGTGGCAATACCATCAGGTTTTCCCGTGCTTATGATATGGTGGCCACCGCTTATACCTATACCGGAAACAACACTGCCACCGGGGTTAGCCCCCGTGTGGGAATTGTGGCGGTGGACCCGTCGGTAATTCCCATGGGCAGCCGGCTGTACGTGGAAGGGTACGGGTACTGCACGGCCATGGACAAGGGAAGAGCCATCAGAGGAAACCGGATTGATGTTTTTCTGGAAAGTCGCAGTCAGGCCTTAAGTTGGGGCAGGCGTACAGTTAAAGTATATTTGCTTGAATAAAGGAGGGAGGCTTTTTGCCTCTCCTTTTTATTTGTGGGGCTGAATTGGTATGATATAATGAAAAATCTTTATTAAACACCCGGAGGTATAGTTATAGTATGTTAGATCCTACATCACCCGGAGCAGTACGGGATTTGCTGCAGCGCCACGGCTTCAGAATTAAAAAAAATTTGGGGCAAAATTTCCTGATTGACGGTAATATTATAAATAAGATCATCATTGCTGCCGAGTTAAACAGTACCGATACCGTGGTGGAAATCGGCCCGGGGGTGGGTGCCCTGACCACCCGCCTGGCCCAAAAGGCGGAGCGGGTAATAGCCATAGAAATTGACCGCACTGTGCTTCCGCTGTTGGCCGAAACTTTGGATGGTCTGGATAATGTCACGCTGGTGGAGGCGGATGCGCTGAAGACGGACATTAACCGGCTGGTTCAAGACCAAACCGGTACTCTGGCGGGTGGGTACAAGGTGGTGGCTAACCTGCCGTATTATATTACCACTCCCTTGATCATGCATCTACTGGAAAGGCACACTGCCGCTCAAAGGATTGTTGTGATGGTCCAGGAAGAGGTGGCTAGGCGGCTCTGCGCCTCCCCGGGTACCAAGGATTACGGTGCCCTCACGGTGACCGCCAATTATTATGCGGTGGTCAAGACCGCCTTTAAAGTACCCCGCACTGTATTTCTACCGCGCCCGGAAGTGGACTCGGCAGTGGTAAGCATGACGGTAAGGAAAAGCCCGGCTGTGGATGTTGTAAATGAACAGGTTTTTTTTGCTTTGGTCAGGGCGGCATTTCAACAGCGGCGTAAAACACTGCTTAACGCGCTGGTCAGCATGGATAAAGGATTATCCAGGGATAGGTGGCTTGACATTTTGCAGCAGGCTGGAATTAACCCGGTGCGCCGGGGCGAGACATTAAATTTACAGGAGTTTGCCCGTCTGGCTGATGCCTATGCCAATTTAAGGTAACACAAAAGGAGATGGACTATGTGTTTTTTACCAGTCCTTCCAAGGGGAAGTTATCGTTTGAGGAAATGATGGATGATGTTACCGGTTATATCAGGGGTTTGCCCAGTTCATCTTACAAAATTATTATCGGTACTGATTCCATGGTCAGGGATGAAACCTGTTTTGTCACCGCCGTTGTAATACACCGTTTGGGCAAAGGGGCCAGGTACTTTTACCGTAAAAAAATACAGCGCAAAATAAAAAGCCTGCGGCAAAAAATATTTTATGAAACAGCCCTCAGCCTGGAACTAGGTGGCAAAATCGCGGAGTATTTTTCCGCCAGCGGTCTTGCGGAAATGCCCGTTGAGGTGCATATTGATGTGGGTAACCAGGGGCAAACCCGGGAACTCATTAAAGAGGTGGTGGGTATGGTGGTGGGCAGCGGGTTTGAAGCTAAGATCAAGCCCGATGCGTACGGTGCCTCCTCGGTGGCGGATAAACACACCAAGTAGAACTGCTGCTATTACAACCATAATAACCATGTACATGGTTATTATGGTTGTAATAAACTTTTAGCCTTGTTTCAATAAATCCCAGCGTCTTTCGTGATGGTAGCCGATGTAAGCACGCCCGTCCAGCATGCGGTGGCCAATTTGGTCGTTTTTGGCACGGAGGGCGGACAGGCAATCACCAATAATGGTTTCGGTAATTTTTCGGGTATGCTCCGCACCGCGCAGCGGTGAACCAAGGTGCAGGTGAGTGGTTTCGGCGGCTATACCGATGGCGAGTCCTGCCCGGGCGGCCCTGGCCAGCAGCAGTGGCGGTATGGCAAAATCAGTCGGATTAGCCAACCGGAGCAGCCGGCCGGAAACGGCATGGGGACCGTGGGAAGGAGTGGCGGTGCCGATGAGATGAAACAGTTGCAGGTGACGGTTGAGTTCTTCCCTCAATTTGAGCAGGCAAGCGGCCGGGGGGCGAATAGCATACCGGGCATTGTGCGGGTAGCAGTTGGTCAGGGCCAGGTCCAAACCCTGGTTTTGGACGGCCAGCACCAGCCTGGTAAGCATCTCTTCACTGGCTCCGGCCATATCACCGTCAATGAACAGTATCCCGTCCGCACCAAGCCGGGTCGCTTCCATTGCACCCACTGCCCGGGGAACGTCTATGCCCAGTGGTTCGTCAAACCACAGCGGGGCCAGAAGCGGGCAATTGAGATTTTCCAAAACCTCCAGTGAATTGTCGGTGCAGCCGTTGAGTACGGGGATAATGCAATCCAGGTAACGGGTGGGTAAATTGGCAATTACTTTACCCAGGCTTTTAGCTTCATTTTTTGCGGGTATTACAGCAATAAACATGTAACCATCCTCTCTTTCGTAGCTTAAGAACGCTGCTGTGTGCGTGTTTTCCATAATCCAACAGCGCACATATTTATCCTGAAGGGACGGGGGCAAGTTCTTTAAGACACCTTTGACAGCCCTTTGTTGTTGCCTTTTGGAGTATTATTTTTTTAATGTATTTTTAAGGTATGCCGCCCGGCGGTGAAAGTTTCTTCACCCCGTAAGCGGCATTTTTTTATGCGGCAGTGATTCACACCTGGGACCATATAACTCATAAATTATAGAAAAACACTGGAGGGGCTGATTGATGCCGGATATAAAAGTTGGTGATGTGGTGGGACGAAAGTCTTACGGGCTGGATATTTATTTTAAGGTGATAGATATTTACGATTGTGATGGCGGTAAGAAAATGGCTCGCTTGAACGGACTGGACATGAGGCTTTGTGCTAATGCTCCCATGGCCGATTTGGTAAAAATTGAACCGGGTAAAATAGCGGATTACTGGCGCATGACCATGAGCAAAAACCACGAAGCGATGCGCAGAGTATTTATGCGCCGCCAGAAGGACCGGGAAAGAACCTTGATGCGTTCAGTGCCCGGCGATCAGGGGGAATGGGAGGGCTTTGATGTACCGGGGAGGGTGTTGCACATTGACGGTGACGGTGAATATCTTGATTTATGTATGACCACTTACCGCCAGCTGCAGATACCGGCGGACGGTTTTAACATACCGGAGGAGCAGCAAGCGAAAAAAATATATAACTTATTGTTGGAGCACCGGCCCGATTTGCTTGTGCTTACCGGCCATGATGGTTTCAAAAAGGATACCAAGGATTTTTCGGATATTAATAATTACTACAATTCAAAACATTTCGTGGCTGCTGTAAAAGAAGCCCGTCGCTACGAAAAAAGCAAAGATGACCTGGTGATATTTGCCGGGGCTTGCCAGTCCCATTATGAATCACTGCTGGCGGCTGGGGCCAACTTTGCCAGCTCCCCCCAGCGGGTGTTGATACACGCCTTTGATCCCGTGTTTGTAATGGAGAAGATCGCTTACACCTCCATTTATGATCCCATCGGCTTGCGCGATGTCATTGCCTCTACAATTACCGGTTTTGACGGTATCGGAGGCCTGGAAACCAGGGGCAAGTACCGGATGGGGGTGCCCCGTTCTCCTTATTGAGCGGTAACCCTTTGGGGCCGGCATGCATAAAATGGCACCAGTAAGGGAGGTGTGACTGTGGAAAAACATTATCGCGTCCTTGATAAAGTGCGGGAACGCATGTTACGCATGCCTAATGTTGTTGGTATAGGAGTGGGGCACAAGCGGGTGGGCATGACCCGTACTGACAAGCCGGCTATAATTATTTTTGTGGAAAAAAAGGTCCCTGCGGCCAATTTGCGCCGCAGTCAAAAAGTACCGCAGAAAATTGACGGTTTAGACACCGATGTGGTTGAGATCGGCCGGGTGAGATTACTGGACAGGGTGATGAGAATACGCCCCGCCCTACCCGGCAGCAGTATCGGTCATTATAAAATCAGCGCAGGTACCTTTGGGGCCCTGGTTAAAGATAGTAAAACCGGTGAGAAACTTATTTTGTCCAATAACCATATACTGGCCAACGCCTCCAACGGGAGCGACGGCCGGGCCAGGGCAGGCGATGCAATATTGCAGCCCGGACCCCATGACGGGGGGAAGCCAAGTGACAAAATAGCGGAACTGGTCAGGTTTATTCCATTGATCAGAACCCCCCAGCAGTCTGATTGCCCGGTGGCGGCAGGAGTGGCCGGTATTGGCAACCGGTTTATCAGGCTGCTTCGCCCGGCTTATGAGATGCGTTTTTACAAATACACCCGGGACACTAATATTGTAGATTGCGCTGTGGCCCGGCCGTTGAATGATGGTTTAGTTGGCGAAGAACTGCTGGAATTGGGGCCGGTGGCCGGGGTGGGGGAAGCCCGGGAAGGTATGTGGGTGCAAAAAAGCGGCCGGACCACCGGAGTTACTTCGGGGTTGGTCACTGCCATGGGGGTAACTTTGAAGGTGAACCTTTCGGATGATGAGTCGGCCTGGTTCAGCGACCAGGTGGTGGCCGATGTTATGTGCCAGCCGGGTGACAGCGGTTCGCTGGTAATAGATCAAGAAAACAAAGCAGTGGGCCTGTTATTTGCCGGTTCGGATACCCATTGCATATTCAACCGTATACAAAATGTGCTGAACCTGTTGGAAATAGAATTTTAGTGCCGGTACGGGGGCAAAAAGCAAATGCTCGCGGGGGAGGTTTGATACGTGAAAGTTTACCAGACCAGAGATGTAGCCCTCACATTTTTTAATGATATTCCGGCTATCGGCCCCCGCCTGCCTAGCAAGGAGGACGCCCTGAAAGTGGCGGAGAGTTACCTGCGTTTAATTGATAAATTATCCCGGGAGAAAAAAGGCAATCCCCGCTGCAGTATTAGTTTTTTAAAACAAACCGACGGGCTTTATACATTGATATTAAGGGGCCCGGGTATGGCCCTGGAGACACTGTGTAACCTGGATGAGTTAATGCTGCAGAGGTTTAAAAGGGGACTAAAAAACAAACTGTTTATCTTAACCTGCTTCTTTGATGGCCCCGATGGCAAGGTCATGTGCCTGGCCCTGACGGAAGGAGTGGGCGCAGTGCTTTATTCGCCGGGGTAAAGGACCCCCCCCCGGGGGTGCTGCTATACGCCCTTTGGAGTAGCGCAAGCCCTATTGGTGCCGCCGCGCCTGCGTTGCTGCCTCCTTTTGGCGCTTTCGCTTTTTTATGGCCCACCCCTTTGGTGCCGGGTGCCTAACAGGTTGAAAGATTAAAAACTTTTCAACCTGTTAGGCACCCGGCACCGGTTTAATGGCACAGTCCAAGCGGTTATTTACCGTACAAACTGGCCTGTACCGGTTACCGGCGGCAATCTATACCATTTAACAGTTATTTTGCGTCAAAGTTAATCAAATTCCATAAACTATTATCTTGACATATTTTATGGGGGTTCACCTTGTTTTACCCAAATTGCTATACTTATCTCATCCTGGTATCATTAATGCCAGCCATCCATACATTGGACAGGCACACTGCGGGCAAGCGCAAGTGTGTTTGCAAAAAAATGGCATAACAGGAAAGGGGAGAGTAAACAGTTGCCGACACAAAAGAAATGGACAGTGCTGATTCCCTTGATGGCGGTATTAATGGCGTTTTCATTGCTGATGGGTCCGGTATCCGCCTCGGAAAGTGCGGAGGCGTTGGAAGGAACAGAATTATCCGCGGAAGGTGTTCAATTATTTAATTTGATTAATAATGAGCGAAGCAAAGCGGGTATCGAGCCCCTTAAGGCCGATGATATGCTCACCGTACTGGCCCGCCTTAAAGCCAAGGATATGGTGGAGAAAAAATACCTGGGGCCCCGCTCCCCCATTTACGGTACAGTGGAAGATATGCTGAAGGAGGCCAGGGTGGAATACCGGGCCGTTGGTGAAAACCTGGCCCGGGCCACCGGCGTCGAGCCCGCCCATGCCTCATTTATGCGTAATGGTACCTTGAAAAACCGCGTCTTAAATCCTGATTTTGACCGGGTTGGCGTGGCGCTGGTACCGGCGGGCAGTTACTGTTACGTGGTGGAAATCTTTATTGATGAAGAGGAGTCACCGGGTGAAGAGTCTAATCCGGGTAACGAAGAGAGTAACGGCGCCGGCGAGCAAACCGGTGCTAAGCCCGGTCAGGATACTAAACCGGCTTCCGAACCCAAGCCGCAGCCTGCCCCCGGCATGTCGGCCGATGAACAGCAGATGTTTAACCTGGTTAACCAGGAAAGAACCCGGCAAGGATTAAAGCCGCTGCAGTTTGATAGCGCACTGCAGCAACAGGCTCGCTTGAAAGCAGCGGATATGGTGGAAAAAAACTATTTCAGCCATACTTCACCGACCTACGGTTCACCCTTTGATATGCTGCAAAGGGCCGGTATCAAATATAATTACGCCGGCGAAAACCTGGCCATGGCACCATCGGTGCAGCAAGCCCATAGCGGCCTGATGAATTCCAGCGGTCACCGGGCCAATATATTAAACAGCAATTACGACCGTGTGGGTATTGCCGTGCAGAGCAAGGGCTACCAGAAATACTTTGTACAGATATTCACCGGGGGACAGAGCAGTACCAACCCGGCGCCAAAACCTGTACCTGCACCGCAACCTGTGCCTGCGCCGCAGCCCCAGCCGGTTCCCAACCCCGAGCCCAACCCGGCACCACAGCCCGGTGACGGTGATGTTGTTAATAGTTTGACGCCCGATGAGCAGAAAATGTTCCAACTGGTTAACCAGGAGAGAGCAAAATACGGGGCGGCTCCCCTCAAGGTCAATAATGAACTGGTCAAGCTGGCCCGGCTAAAAGCCCGGGACATGATAAACAAAAATTATTTCAGCCATACTTCACCCACCTATGGTTCACCCTTTGATATGATGAAGCATTTTGGCGTCCGGTACAGTTACGCCGGTGAAAACCTGGCCGGTGCCCCTGCGGTGTCAACCGCTCACCAAAACCTGATGAATTCTTCGGGGCACAGAAAAAATATCTTAAGCACCAACTTCACCGAGGTGGGCATAGGTATTGTGGATGGTGGGCCCTACGGAAAAATGTTCGTGCAAATGTTTATACGGCCGTAAATTAATACCGTAACTAACTAACCGCCTGAAAACCAGGCGGTTTTTTTATGCGGGCAGAGGCGGTTCCATTATATTCCTGGAAAGCCCGTCTTTTTTCATGGATAAACAATATTGTCTGCACATTTTAGACAGTCCCTCATATATTATTATAGAACTCTCATGAAAGGAGGAGATTGTATGGCTGCTGCCCAGACACCGGTTAAGGAAACCATAACCGTAAACCAGGTGGTCAGCGAAAATTCCAGGCAAACCGTGGTGCGCGGATCCTTCATGATACCTGACCCCAAACCGGACGTGGACCAGATTATCTCCACGGATAAAACGGTCAGCGTTAAAAAGACCAGACTTTTACCCGATAAAGTAGTGGTCGATGGAACACTTACTTTGCAAATTATATACGTGGCCTTTGAAAAGGACCAATCTGTACACCATATGCACGCGCAGGTTCCTTTTACCGCCTACGTTGATTTGCCGGGTGCGCTGCCCGGTATGGATGTCCGGGTGGATGTACTGGTGGAAGATGTGAAACTTAATCCCAGCAGCAGGGATGTTCGGCAGTATGATGTGATTGCTGTACTGGATGTAACCGCCAAGGTGACCGAGACCCGGGAGGTTGAGGTGCTCACTGCGGTACCGGACGGCATGGATGCCAACTATGATGTGATTCATATTGATGACGTGGTTGGCCGGGAATCCGCCCAGGTGATTGTCAGTGAAGATTTTGACGAACCGTACGAAAAACCGGAGCCGAAGAAGATTTTGGACGTGGATTCCAATGCAGTTATCACGGATGCCCGTATTGTGGCGGACAAAGTAATTGTAGACGGCGAATTGACTCTGCAGATCATGTATGTGGGCGCTGTGCCCGAGCAATCCGTGCATGATTTGCACAAAACCATCAAGTTTACCGACTTTATCGAGGTGCCCGGTGCTGACCCGGAAATGGATGTGGTAGTGGACGCTGTGGTGGAAGACTGCGATGTGGAGATTAAGGGTGATCCATTCTTCCGTGCCAGCTGTGTGGTAAGGTTGGATGCCCGGGTTACCGAACCCAGGGAGGTCCGGGTGGTTACCGAGTGTGCCGGTGAAACGGTGGAAACCATTGAACTTAACGTTGAACATATCGTAGGTGAAGATTCTTCCCAGGTGGTGGTGAGGGAAACCTTTGAAACTCCCGATTCCAAGCCTTGTCCGGAAAAGGTGCTCAATGTATCCATAGACGAGATTAAAATAACGGAAAAGAAAATCCTCAGGAACAAGGTAATTACCAAGGGTTTTGTGGACGTCAAGATTATTTACGTGTCCGCCAAACCCGACCAGGCAGTGCACGCCATGCACCAGCGGCTTGATTTCCGCACCTTTGTGGAAATTCCCGGAGCCGTAGATGGCATGGATGTGGATGTTAAGGCTATGGTGGAATACATCAATGCCGAAGCCGTGGGTTGTGATGTCAATGTAGAGGCGGTTATAAAAGTCAGAGCTCGGGTTACCGAAACCCTGCGCCGGACTGTTTGCGCCGACCTGGTAGTGGAAGAGGAAGAGGAACAGCCCGAAGAAGAATGTCCCGTTGGCCAGGTAATCGATTATACCATCAAGTCTGGTGATACCCTTTTCCAGTTAGCCCAGCGCTACAGCACCACAGTGAACAGAATACTGGCTGAAAACCCGGGGATAAATCCCAATAATCTGCAAGTGGGCCAGGTAATCAGAATCCCCTGTGGGGCCAAGGGTTAATTAATAAATAGCCTAAGGAGGTTGTGATATGCCAATACAATATTTCTACAGCGAGCCCGATAATGTTTTATGTGTAAAAATAAAAGTTCCGGTGGTTCTGGCGGAAGAGGAAGTGCAGGTGATTGTCGATAACATAGCCACTTTACCCGAACTGGCCCAGAAAATTGACCATATTGATGCCCGGTTGGATGACTTTGAGGCCCGGCCGGTATTCATCCATGAAAACGGCGACCGGTGGATCAGTGTCATTGAAGAAGAAGGCTGGGATCGTTTCGGCTGGCACTGGACACATCATCGCCAACCCGTGGTGAAAAAGGTACTGGTCAGCGGTACACTGCACAAGCAGATTTTTTATGTGGATAAAAATGATCACGTCAAGCACGTGGGTGAAGATATTCCCTTTGCCGATGATGTCACTTTGGATGTAGGCCAGCCCGTGGTTAATGAAAACGACGTTTTTGTTCAGCTACATCACAAGAAAATCGATATGCGCTGGGATCTGCGGCGGGGTTCCCGGCTGCACCAGACCGGGGTAATGATCTTCCAAATCAAGGTGGTAGAGGAAAGGCAGATATTTGTGCAGGTATGCCCGCAGCTTGACCGCAAGTGTGTCCGGGGCGTCAACTTACTAAAAGACGGTAGTTTTGAGGCTTGGGGCACCAACACCACTCCGGTATTCTGGGGGGCCAGCAATGTGCTGCGCTATAATAACGGGGCTTTAATGGGCAATATCCCCAATGAGGCAGCTTCGCTGTTCCAGACCGTCAACCGGGGGGGGGCCAACAACAACAATATTGTGCCCACCGGGGAATACCGGTTGTGCTTCGATGCATCGGAAATTCCCGGTTTTAGAGAGGTTTTAGGGGGTACGGCATCCTTTAACTTAACAGCGGAATTACTTTTCTACGACATGTTCGGCAATCTGGTCACCGGCGAAACCAGAACCTGGAATGCCGGAAACATAGCCGATGAATCCTTCACCAACTTGTGTCTCAACGCTGTTGCCCCTGAAGAAGCTAGAGAAGCGCTGGTAAGGTTCACCTTTGAGCCCAATGCGCTGAACACCAGCGCCGTGGTCATTGACAATGTCAAACTGGAATGCATGAGGGTGCAAAACAGATTCTTCGAACAGTTTACCCAGGGTTAAAATATATTGATAATGAATTGGATAAACACTTAGCTACAGGGATGGTTCAGGCCATCTCTTTTTTCTTAACAAAAAGGAATTTATTGTTATCGGGCAGCTAAACTATTTTAACTTTTCAGGCATATATTTGATTATAGCTTGAAAAGGAAGGGGGATATTTATGATGAACAATATGGGTCAATTTATGCCATTGATCCAGGAACTGCAAGAGCAGTTAAAAAATATGACCGTTAAGGTGAGTGCCGGTGAAGGGGCGGTGCAGCTGGTGATGAACGGTAATCAGGAGGTGGTGCAGCTGCACTTCAAGCCTGACCTGGTGCAGGACCCGGCCCGGTTGGCTCAGTTAACCGCCGAAGCTTTCAACGAGGGCATGCGGGAATCAAAAAAGATGGTGCGCGAGCAGTTGGCCAAGTTAACGGGTGGCCTGGCTATTCCCACCGTGCCGGGATTGATTTAACCAAGGTGGTGCAGAGGTTATGCCCGGCGTTGACCTGGAAAAAAGACTGGCTGGATTGCTGCAGTTGAAGGATAAGTATGGCCTTGACAATGACCAGTTGCTATTACTGATGGGCCTGTCTAATTTAATGGCTATAATTAATTTGCTGGAAATGCGGGTTGTCGGTGGTGCAAAGGGTAGCGGCACCCGCCGTCCCCCTTCGCCCCAGGAGGCGGTACCCTTTTTAGGTGTCTTTGGCGGCCCCAGAGTCAGGCCGCCGGTTGACGGTGCTGCCAAGTAGCCCCTGGCTATAAGTATAAAACAGGAGTGTAATTGACAGGGCAAGCTATTAGGGTTATAAGCCGGCCGAAGGGGGTTTTAATATATGGAGATTGATAATAAAATTGAACAGGCTTTATTCAGGATATTGGATTACCGCTCCGAACACAATGTAGATGATGACAGTATTTTAATCATGCTCAGTTTGTTGAATTTAATGGGTATGGTTAATGTGTTAAACGTCCAAAAGGGTAATGCCGCGGCCGGTACCGGCACAGGTTCCGGTCCCGGAAACATGGAAGCATTGTTGGGGCCGCTGGTGGCCTTAATGGCCGCCGGCATGGGTAAAGGTCCAACCGCCGGTGGTGAGCAGGCTGCCTTTAACCCGGCGGCGCTGCTGGGCTTACTGGGCAGCGGGCTCGGGGGCGGCCAGGGCAAAGGTGGTGCCCCCGATCTATCCGCGCTGCTTGGCCTTTTAGGGCCTCTATTGGGCTTGGCGGGGAACGGTCCGGCACCGGAGCAGCGGGCAGGCAACGCCGCCGGTGGCCCGGTGAATAAACCGCACCCGGTACAGCGGGAGATAAACTTGGATGAAAAAAATAAAGCTCCCGCCGCAGGCGCGGGCGATGGCGGGCGGGGTAACAAAGGCGAAAAAAATGAGCGCCCCCCCAAACCCGGAGAGGTATTGAAATGGAATTTCGGGACATGATAAACATAAATACTGACCGGGGGTGAAGTGTTTGGGCAGTAAAAAGGGTTCCATTAAGGAAACGGTTTGGGTGGGTGGATTACACGACTTGGATGGCAGCCGGGAAATTGAACACAATTTAATTCAGGTGGACGGGGTGCAGGATGTGCAGGTTTCCCTTGATGAAGGGCGGGTGACCATTGACTACGACCCCGCTGTAATCAGCGGGGAATACCTGCGCCGTACCTTGAACTCCCTTGGTTATTCGCCATATGTACGCTATTAAAGCGGGCTGAAGGAGGCCCGCTTTTACATATTGAAGCACCGATTAAAGCAACAAGTTAAAGGCGGGGATGTGGATGAGTACCAAACTGTTGGCTTTGCTGATTGCCGCCGGGTCGGGGTTGGCCATGGCGCTGCAGGGTTCCCTTAATGCTGCTCTGGGTAAAATAATCGGTTTATTGGAGACCACTTTTATTGTGCAGCTGGTTGGTCTGGTGGTGGTTTCCCTGCTGCTTTTTGTATTCCGGCTGGGCGACGGCAACTGGCAGCGTTATGCCGAAGCTCCCTGGTATGTTTATCTGGGGGGACTCCTGGGGGTGATTATTATCTATATGGTGGCACGTTCCATTCCTCCCCTGGGGGTGGCCGTAGCTACCACCGCCATTATTGTGGGCCAGGTGCTGACGGCTTGCCTTATAGATCACCTGGGCATGTTTGGCCTGGATAAGGTGCCCTTTACCTGGCACCGGGTGGCCGGTACCGCATTGATGGCCTCGGGGGCCTTTTTATTGCTAAAAAAGTGAGTTTACCCGCAGCATGAACACAAAACCCGCTGCCATTCCGCCCAGGGCAAAAATACCGTGGTTGCCCAGGGAGGCGGGTACCAGCTTCTCGGCAACGATGAATATCATAGCCCCGGCGGCCAGGGCTAAAAGCAGTGCATTTATGGCGGGCGCAGCTTGCAGCAGGCATAAACCCAGCAGAGTACCCAGGGGAGTTACCAGGCTGATCATGGCGTTGATGGCTATTACCTGCCCGCCGCCCATGCCACTGGCCCTTAAAGGGGCCGCGGTGGCCATGCCCTCGGGTATATTGTGCAGCCCTATGGCCAGGGCCAGCAGCGGCCCCAGCTGCGCGGACGCCGAGTAGCCCGCGGCAATGGCAATACCTTCGGGCAAATCATGCAGGGCTATCCCCAGGGCGATCAAATAGCCCATGCGCAGGTAAACCTGGCTGGTTTGCCGGCCGGGCATTAATTTGGCCAGCCAGTGGTCAAGGCCGGTTACCATTAGAAAGCCGCCGGCAAATCCCAGCAAACAGATACCCGGGCCGCCGTGGGTTAAGGAGGTGGGTAACAGGTCCGCCATGACCACTGCCGACATCACACCCGAGGCCAGCCCCAGCAGAAAGGCCAGCAGCCATTCTTTCATTTGCCCCAACAGCATGACCATTGCCGCACCCAGACAGGTGCCCAGCCCGGCGATGAGGGCATGGATCAATATATCATTCAATTAATCACCTTCCCGGTCAGGGAATAATAATGATTTGTCCCGGAGTTATCCGGTTGGGGTCGGGCAAATCATTGGCCGCAATGATCGCTTCCAGGGTTGTATTAAATGATCGGGCTATTTCCCACAGGGTATCCCCGGGCCGGACCGTATATGTTTTCCCGTTTCTTCCGGCGCCGGTGTCCCCTTTACCGGGGCTTGCGGCCGGGATGGCGTCTGGTTCGGTGTGGCCGTAAATATGTACCGGAGTACCGATGGGGATTTGGGGGAAAAGTTCTTCCACATGGTGGTTGTGCATGCGGATGCAGCCCAGTGACACCGCCCGGCCGATGGATGAAGGGTTGTTGTTGCCGTGGATGCCATAGTTACCGCCGGGTATGGTCAGACCCATCCAGCGGGTACCCAGTACACCACCGGGGTTTAAGATTTTGTTTTTTATTTTATATTGTCCCGGGGGAGTGGGTGTGGACGGTTTACCCACCGCCACGGGGTATTCTTTGACCAGCCGCTCCCCGCTGTAGTAATATAGTTTGCGGGTAACCGTGTTGATGGACAGGCGCTTACCGGTTTCGGACATGGAAGGTGTCAAAAAACCACGCTCCTTTCATGTTATATGTATGAGGGGTATTGGACAAAAATGTCTTGGTGCGGGTACTTGTCCCTCCGGCATTTTTTGGATATACTTTGAAGCAAGTTCATAATTCAAATGAAGATTTTTTTACTCTATCTGAATTTTATAAACTGCAAATGCATGACTCAGTCGGTGTAAGTCTCCCGCCTGTAGAGAGGGGAGACTTACACCCGGTTAGACGGGTTATACGTTAATTGTTTGTAAAGGATTCGGTGATTTTAATATGCTGGCGGGCGCTTATGCAAAAATTAATTTGGTACTGGATGTGCTGGGTACAAGGCCGGACGGGTATCATGAACTGGCCACGGTTATGCAGACTCTGGAGTTGCATGATAGCGTGGAAATTAAGGAAGCCCGGGAGATAGAATTGGTGGTGGAGGGGGCCGTGTTACCCACCGGCCCGTGTAACCTGGCCTTCCGGGCAGCGGATGTGCTGCGCCGCCGGGTGGGCTATACCGGGGGTGCACGCATTAAACTGGTGAAACGTATACCCCTGGCGGCCGGGTTGGCGGGGGGATCGGCAGATGCGGCCGCGGTTTTGCGTGGTTTAAATAATTTTTGGGGCCTGGGTATGCAAAGTGGTGAACTGGAGGAAATAGGGGCCGCCGTGGGCTCGGATGTGCCCTTTTGCCTGCGGGGCGGCACAGCCCTGGTACGGGGACGGGGGGAAAGGGTCGAGCCCTTGCCCGGTTTACCGCCCCTCGGTGTAGTACTGGCCAAGCCGCCCTTCGGGGTGAGTACGGCCCTGGTGTATAACCGGTACGACGATACCAAGGACCCGCTGCACCCGGATGTGCAGGGCATGCTGCAGGCTGTGCGTAGCGGTGATGTGAACGGTGTGGTGACACGCCTGGGCAATAGCCTGGAGGCGGTTACCCTGGCCATGCATCCGGAAATTGGCGAGATTAAAAGCGTCCTGGCGGCGGCCGGTGCTCTGGGTGTTTTAATGAGTGGCAGCGGCCCCACTGTATTCGGGTTATTCGAAAACCTGTCCACGGCGCGGCAGGCGGCGGATAGAATCAGAGGTGGCAATTTTGGCCTGTGGGTGACCAAATTATATACTCCCCCGGCCTGATTGGTGAAACCTTGCGGGTGAAAAAGAAATAATGGTAAAATATATAGTAACAAATGATAAGGGGGCGGGGGAAATTTGAGCGAACCGAGATTAATACCTATCAAACTGGATAATTATAAACCCCTGCGGGAAATAGTATTTGAAACTTTGCGGGAAGCGATTATTCAGGGTCGTCTTGAGCCTGGAGAACGGCTGATGGAGATTCAGCTGGCCGAGGAAATGGGCGTCAGCCGCACACCGGTGCGGGAAGCCATAAGAAAGCTGGAATTGGAAGGCTTTGTGGTTATGGTGCCCCGTAAGGGGGCCTATGTGGCCGGGGTTTCCGTTAAAGATATAGTGGATGTTTTTGAAGTGCGGGCCGCTCTGGAGGCTCTGGCCGCCGGCCTGGCTGCAGAAAGGGCCACTCCGGAGGAACTGGAAGAAATGGAGCGTGCTTCGCTGCAGATTTACGAAGCCAGTGACGGCCAGATAGACAGCATAGTGGAGCGGGACACGGATTTTCATAATTTAATATATAAAGCCAGCCGTAACCAGCGGTTGGTGCAAATTATAACCTTATTAAAAGAACAGATTCAGCGTTTTCGCACCACTTCCTTGTCCCAGCCCGGTCGCTTGAAACATGCTGTTGACGAGCACAAGGCCATTATTGAAGCCATTAGTGATCGTAATGTGGAATTGGCTAACAACCTGGCCCGTGAGCACATTGAAACTGCTGAACAAATTTTCCTTAACGCCATGGGGGAGGAAAAAAAAGGTGATTGATGCTTTAGTGCTGGCCGGCAGTCCCAATGACGGTCCCTTGAAGGAGTGCAGTTCCGCCAGGTATGAAGCGATGATTGATATTAAGGGTAAATTGATGGTGGAATACGTGGTGGATGCGCTTAAAAAATGTGACCGTATTGACCGGATAGCCATCGTGGGTCCCCGGAGGGAACTGGCGGAGCGCTTTAATGGCGGTGGGCGGGAAGTGCTGGTGGAGCATGTCGGCAATTTGACCGATAACGTGCTGCGGGGCCTGGGCGGGCTTCCCGGTGCCAAAAGGGTTCTACTGCTTACTTCGGATATACCCTTGATTACCACCCGGGCCATCGAAAACTTCATTGACCTTTGTGGTGACAGGCAGGCCGATCTTTACTACCCGGTGGTGCCCCGGGAAGTGGTGGAGAAAATATATACCACCAGCAAGCGTACCTATGTGCAATTAAAAGAAGGGGTTTATACCGGCGGTAATATTTTTTTGTTTAATCCCGGTGTTGTGGAAGAATGTCTGCCCCGGGGACAAAAACTGGTGGATGCTCGAAAAAGCCCGTTAAAACTGTGCCGGTTGGTGGGACTGTTGTTTTTAATTAAGTTTTTAATGAAAAATATCTCGTTGCAGGAGGCGCAGAAGAAGGTTTCCCGCTTGCTTGGCATCAAGGGTCAGGTAGTGATCAGCTTGTACCCCGAAGTTGGGGTGGATGTGGATAAACCCAGTGACCTGGAGTTGGTGAATAAACAATTGGAATTGGCTTGATATAACATCCCCGGTATGTTTATAACTACCGGGGATGTTAGGTTTATGTACAAAATCTTAATTAAATTTTCTAAAGGGTATGTAAATTGGCAGGGATTTTTATCTATTTGTAGAAAGATTTATGATAAACACTGGCATAAATGGTTAACCGGAAGGTGGTGATTTTATGAACGTTACCGATGTTCGGGTGCGCAAAGTGTTAACCGAAGGAAAAATGAAAGCTATTGTTTCGGTAACATTGGATGATATGTTTGTCATCCACGATGTCAAAGTGGTGGAAGGACAAAATGGGTTGTTTGTGGCCATGCCCAGCCGTAAAACACCCGGTGGTGAATTTAGAGATATAGCTCACCCCATCAATACCTTTGCCCGGGAAATAATCCAAGACGCGGTACTTAAAGCCTATAGCGAGGCGATATAATTTACTTGGAGCTATAAAATAATAAAAAGAGAGCATTGCTCTCTTTTTTAGTTTGGTGCGCACGGTTCGGCCAAAAATTTGTCATTGAGAAAGGGAAAAGCAATTTTTTGTTGAATTAAAACAGCGTGCGCCATAATATATGTAATGATAATTTAACCAACGGGAGGTTTTCTGCCACATGGGATTAGCGGCGGTAATACTGGCGGCGGGTAAGGGAACCCGGATGAAATCGAGCTTACCCAAAGTGCTGCACCGGGTATGCGGGCGGACCATGTTGGAGCATGTGCTGCTGGCGGTGCAACAAACCGGTGCCCAAAAAACTGTTTTGGTGGTGGGGCACCAGGGTGAGCTGGTGGCGGAGTCGGTCCGTGATAAAACGGAAACGGTCTACCAGGCCGAGCAATTGGGTACGGCCCACGCGTTGCTGCAATGCCGCCAGGTCCTTAAAGGATTTGACGGTGATATACTGGTAGTATGTGGAGACACGCCGCTCTTGAAGTCCCAAACCCTTTTACAATTACAAGCCGAGCATAGCCGCTGTGGATTCGCCGCCACTGTGCTGACAGCAGTTTTACCGGATCCCACCGGGTATGGCCGGATTATTCGCAACACCACCGGCGGTATTATGAAAATTGTGGAGCAAAAGGACGCCACCCCCGGTGAACTGGCTGTGACGGAGATCAATACAGGGGTATATTGCTTCAAAGCCGGGGGGTTGTTTGAGGCACTGTCGGAAATTCGCCCTGATAATGCCCAGGGAGAATACTATCTCACCGATATCATTGAGTATTATATTGCCCGGGGCAAACCCGTGGGTGCTGTTATCGCCGGTGACGCCTCGGAGGTTACAGGTATAAATGACCGGTGCCAGCTGGCCCTGGTGGAAAGTGTTTTACGCCGGCGCATTTTGGATAGGCTGATGATGTCGGGGGTAACAATTGTTGATCCCGCATCAACCTTCATTGACGATACTGTACATATTGGAGCGGATTCAATCATTTACCCGTTCACCTTCATTGAAGGAAAATCGAAAATTGGCGAGAATTGTGTTATAGGGCCTTCATCCCGGTTGATTGATGTAACCCTGGGGTGCCGGGTCAAGGTGCAAAATTCGGTAATTTCCGAAAGCCGGGTGGAAGATGGGTGCAACATTGGTCCCTTTGCCTATATCCGCCCGAATTGCGTGCTGGAAAAAAATGCCAAGGTGGGTGACTTTGTGGAATTGAAGAATACCCACCTGGGTGAAGGCAGTAAGGTGCCGCATCTGAGCTATGTCGGGGATGCCGAAGTGGGGCCGAAGACAAACATCGGCGCCGGCACCATTACCTGTAACTACGACGGTGTAAAGAAATCCCGCACCATCATTGGTGCCGGTGCCTTTATCGGTAGTAACACCAACCTGGTGGCTCCGGTGGAAGTTGGTGACGGGGCTGTAACCGGAGCGGGTTCCACCATCACCAGGGATGTGCCGCCCGGCGCGCTGGGCGTGGCCAGGGACAGGCAGAAAAACATTGAAGGCTGGGCCCAAAGAAAAAAAGCAACTGTAAAAGAGTGACCAATAATTTTTTGGAGGTACGCGCAAGATGTCATCCCGACAACGGCTGAAAATATTTACAGGAAACGCCAATGCCGCCCTGGCGGAGGAAATTGCCCATTATTTAGGCGTTTCCGTGGGAGCCGCCAAGGTTACCCGCTTTAGTGACGGGGAGATACAGGTCAAAATAAATGAAAGTGTGCGGGGCGCGGATGTTTTTATTATTCAACCCACCTGTGAACCGGTAAACGAGCATTTGATGGAACTGCTGGTGATGGTGGACGCCGTGCGTCGGGCGTCGGCCCGCAGAATTACAGCGGTAACCCCCTATTACGGGTATGCCCGGCAGGATCGCAAAGCCAGGGCCCGGGACCCCATCACCGCCAAGCTGGTGGCTAATTTAATTACCGCCAGCGGTGCCCGCCGGGTTATTACCATGGATTTACACGCCGGGCAGATCCAGGGTTTTTTTGATATACCGGTGGACCACCTGCCCGGCGTGCCGCTATTGGCCCAGTATTTTATGCAGCGGAAAGTAGATAATGTGGTGGTGGTGAGTCCGGATTTGGGCGGCGTGCAGCGGGCCCGTGATTTGGCGGAGAGAATTGGTGCCCCCATCGCCATTATTGATAAGAGACGCCCGGAACCCAATGTGGCGGAAATTATGAATATTATCGGTGATATTAGCGGTAAAAATGTCATTATGATTGATGATATCATAGATACGGCCGGTACCATCACCCAGGCGGCAGCCGCCCTTAAAAAATGGGGGGCCGGGGATATTTTTGTTTGCTGCACCCACCCCGTGCTCAGCGGCCCCGCAGTGGAACGACTGGCCGGTGCGCCCATTCGGGAAGTGCTGGTGACCAATACCATTCCTCTGCCCGAGAGTAAAGTGATCGATAAGATTAAAATACTTTCGGTGGCACCCCTTTTGGGAGAAGCCATTATCCGCATTCATGAAGATTTGTCGGTAAGTAAACTTTTCGACTAAAACAAGCCCCGCTGAGGCGGGGCGTTTCCACTTTTACTTATGGATTATGGGCCGGCCTGCGGAGGCTCTCTTATGCGGCCGCTTAATCAATGCGGGGCTTGTTTTCCGGTGTTGCCTGCCCTTCCGGTGGCTTTTGCCCCAATGGCTCCGTTTGCTCACCGGACCGGGGTATTGATTCCTTTACCGGAGGTTTCGGGGTTTCGTTTTCTTTTTTACTGCGTTTTATTCTGGTGATGGAGTTGTTCACGTTGGAGCCCAGTTCCCGGGTTTTTTGTAAAGTTGACTCCCACAGGTGACTGGTGGAATCCTTTACGCTGCGCAATCTTTCCTGCAGACCCCCGTCAAGTTTGACTGCTTCTTCCGGGGACTTATCGGAGCAAACCACCATATCCTTCCCGATGGTAAGGACATGATTTATATCTAAAAAGGCTTTGCCGCTAAACAGGCCATTTATAAAACTGCCGCTGAATTCCAGGCCGATCATTTCACCCGAAGCAAGGTTGACATAGTAATCATCAGCCTCGCCAAGCACAGTGCCGCTCTCGGTTACCATGCGGGCACCGCTTATTTTGACTTTGTTTTTGGCCAGGCTGATTATTTCCGGCAGGTTACCGCCCTTTTGTACCATAGTGCCGTGTTTTATCGTGACTGCGTCTTCACCGACACTATGTACATTGCTGTAGGGGATAAACTTCTGATCGTTAAACCATCCCTTTTGTTCTATGATCAGGGCGGCCACCCTTTTTAACCCGGGATCAACCACCAGCCCTTTAACGGTGCCGATTTGCCGGCCTTCTTCCAGGCTTATTACCGGCATGGAAATAAATTGTTTACTTTTGCGCAATATTAACACACCCCCTGTGCGCCTTTCAATATTCTACTTAATGTTATGTTGCTGGCGGGCATGATATAACCTTTAAAAGGGAATATTATCCTTAAGGGGGTTTAAAAATGTCAAATGTTAATTTGCAAGTTAACGTAAGGCAGCGAAAGGGTAAAAGCTATCGTAAAGAACTGGCCCGCCGGGGCATGATACCCGGTGTGGTTTATGGCAAAGCGGTGGGTAGTATCCCGGTGGAAGTGGAATTAAAGCCGCTGCAAAAAATTTTATCCAGCAATCCCAATGCGATTATTGACTTGACCATCAAGGGGTCGGGGCTGGAGAAAGAAAAGCAGTACAAAGTGTTAATCAAGGACGCGCAGTACGGTATCATTCAGCATGATTTGATCAGTGTGGACCTGCACCAGATTTCCCTTGATAATAAAATTGATATGACGGTACCGCTTAAATTCACCGGTGAGGTTGGCGATGGTATTGCACAATTTGCCCTGCGGGAATTGCAAGTATCCTGTTTGCCTGTTGATATTCCCAAAGAAATTACCGTTAACATAGAGGGTTTGTCGGTGGGGGATACCATAGCCGTGCGGGATATCGCCGTTCCGGACAAGGTGGAAGTTTTGGACGAGCCTGGCGCTACAGTGTTAACAGTGGTTGCCCAGGGAGTCGAGGAATCACCGGATATTGAAGCCGAGGCCGGGGAGGGTGAGGCCGGCACGGCCGGGGATGAAACACCGGCCTAAAAAGATGCACAATTGCCCCTGGTATTGCATATTTTGGGATATGCAATGTATTAGGAGGCGATAATGATGGCTGATACACAAGGAGCCGGGTATCCTCCCGGTGGGTATTCGCCCGGGTATCCGCCCGGCGGCGGGATGGGGGGATCCTACAGCCCCGGGCATGGTATGACCCTGATGGAACGATTGCACAAATCGGTGGGAAGGAACGTTACCGCCTATGTGGGCGATGCTTCCACCCCGGTGACGGGTATGCTGCATGGTGTGGGTTCCAATTACATTGAGGTGCACCGGACAGTTAATAATACCAACGATTCTGTGTTAATACCCATGCATGCCTTAACAGCTGTTTCCGTTCCCAGGTAAACAATCCTATACAGCTATTCCTGGTACCCTCTCTTTTTTAGGAGAGGGTTATTTGTGTGTACAGTTTCAAAAGAGTTGTTGTTATAAACTTGAAATAATTTATAATAGCGGGTAACAGCAGTTATAACACTTTTGTTCCGCGGGTGTCCAAAGCGGTATCATGTTAAAGGATATGCCTGACATGGGGGGATTAATAACATGAAATACAAAAACCCTTATTATAGGAAAAGACGAAACACCTTTCCGCTGGAAGTTTCCTGTGGAAATTGTAAAACACCCGTGGTGATATATGCCAAAGGGAGCAAGGGGAACTTAATAAAGCTGCAGTTGCCCAGAATCATAGCATCTGAAGTAAATCTTGAAGAAAACGAGGGTAATTTATTCTGTTCCAATTGCCGGGAAGAGCTGGCCAGGAAAGGTACTTATGATAATAATGTAACTTATTGGATTATCAGGGGAAAGGTCAATAGCAAAAGATTAAATAATTATTAAGCCCTTTACCTATACATGGAGGGAGGCTTGCGTTAGCCTATTGGGGCGGAAGGCCAACGCCATAGGCGTGGCCTCCCAGCCAGGATTTCCGGTGGTGGATACCAGGACCGGGAATTTTTCCAATAGATTATAATCAAACATCAAAAAACCTCTTTCATATCAATGATAAAATTTTCAAAAATTCCGACCCTTATTTCACTATCCTTGACGCTTACATTTAAAATGAACCCCCCGCTCACACCCAGGGGGGCTTTCACTTTTTTTATGTTTAAGTGTACAATTATTCCATAGGTATTTGTCAACTTAAAGGAGAATGCTAATATGGGATTCATTAGTAAACTAACCCGATACGGATCTAAGTTAATACAAATTCTATGGCAAAGGGAGATTTGATTGTATGCGCGCAGTTGTGCAGAGGGTAACCAGAGCTCAAGTTCTTATCGATGGACAAGTTATATCGAAGATATCCAGGGGATTACTGGTGCTTGTTGGTATTGGAATCGATGATACCAATAGCGCAGCGGATTACCTGGCCCAAAAAATTGTAGATTTAAGGATTTTTGAAGATTCCGCCGGCAAAATGAATTTGTCCCTTAAAGATATAAACGGTCAGTTGCTGGTTGTATCGCAATTCACGTTATATGGAGATTGCAGGAAAGGGAAGAGGCCATCCTTTTCAAGTGCCGCCAGGCCGGAAACAGCCAGTGAAATTTACAATTATTTAATAGACAAGTTTCACAAATTAGGTGTTTCCAAAGTGCAAACCGGTGTTTTTGCCGCCCATATGGAGGTGGAACTGGTAAACGATGGTCCCGTTACTATTCTGCTGGATAGCGATAAAAAATTTTAATCCGAAAGTAGCTTTTGTTCAATTTTATCCTGGTAAAACTGCAGTGCTGGGGTTGCGCCCCGTTTTTCCATCAACAGGTTGAACCTGAGCATTTTTTCGTTTAATTTTTTTCGCAAGGCGGTTTTCTCTTCATCACGGTAGCAGCAATTAACCAATCTTTGTAGCGTTACAATTTCCTTGGCCAGCTCCATCTCGGGTGGTAGCGCTCCGTAGTTTTTCAAAATAATGTAAGACGCCCGCAATTCTTCGGGCACGCCGGAAAGGTCCTCCACTTTCAGGGGTTTTCCCCGGCCGGAAAGATTATCAAAATCGCCCTTCTTGATGGCCTCGCGGATTTTATTTTCGGCAATTACCGCCACAATATCCACCCGTTATTCCCCTCCCGGTATAGATTATTAAATATATAACATATTTTAAATGACACTGATAATACGGTAAAGTGTACTTCAGGTTTTTGATTACTTGCCCAGTGAACTCCCGTTTTACGTGGCGGGAGTGATTTTTTGCATGAAGTAATGGCGAAATTAAAGTTCGCAAATCCATTATATAACGGGTGGTCGTGGTATATTTATATATAAATTAATTACGGCATATCGAGGCAAAATTTTAAAGCGGAGGTAATGCATTTTGAAACTGGTGGTGGGTTTAGGTAACCCGGGACCCAGGTACGCGCTGACCAGGCACAATGCCGGTTTTATGGCGGTGGACCGGCTGGCGAAGCGGCTGGAAACGCCGGTGGACCGTATTTTTTTCAACTCCCTGGTGGGACAAGGGGTTTTGGCGGGGGAGAAAATTATCCTGGCCAAGCCCCAGACTTATATGAATTTAAGCGGGCAGGCGGTGGTTGCGCTGCTGAACTGGTACAAACTGGCCCCTGCCGATTTGATAGTTATTTACGATGATTTGGACCTGCCCCCCGGCCGGCTGCGCATTCGGGATCGGGGCAGCGCCGGCGGGCACCGGGGGATGGCTTCAATCATTAGCCTCTTGGGAACCGGAGATTTTATCCGGGTGCGCATCGGCATCGGGCGTCCTCCGGTGCCCGGCCCAGAGGTGGCGGACTGGGTGCTGGCCCGCCCCGCCCCGGAGGATATGGAGGCCATCTGCCGGGTACTGGAAACCGTGCCCGGGGTGGTGGAGGAGATCGTCCGGGCCGGGGTGGTGTCCGCCATGAACAAGTTCAACGGGTGGAGGTGAACTTTGCTCCGGGTAGCAATTGCAGCGGCCCTGGGTAAGAGCCATGTCTTATAATTATGATGAAATGCTGTCAATAATCAAAACAGAAAAGATTGAAATTAATAAAGTAAGGAATTAAGCTTCGTGTAAGGAAGTGCCGCTATGATTAAGGCAAAGCTAACAAGTAAGGGCCAAATAACAATTTCTGCAGCCATCCGGCGCAAGCTTAACCTGCAACCAGGTGACGAACTTTTATTTGAATTTAACCGGGACGATGAAGCCAAACTGCGGGCAATCAAACGCAAGCCATTGACCTAACTTTACGCGTCTTTACCCGCAAATAGGCCCTTCCGGAATAAGCAACAAATCCGTGAGGAAGTAGCCGCCGGAATTGCCCGACGAATTACAGAGAAAGTGAAAAACAAATAATGATTTCATAAAACTAAATGTCAGCCTGGTTGTACCGCCTGAACCAGCTAAATAACCAGGATGGTATAAGCTTGCCTCCAAAGGTCAATATTATAAGCAGGGGAATCTACTTGTTTGTGCTGGCAGGTTTATTGTCCGCGGTAACGGCCCGCGGGATACTGGGTTTAGCCGGCCGGGACGGAGGCCTTGCCCTGATCGTGCTGGTGGCACCGGTTGCGGAGGAAGTAACTAAAACGGGGCTGGCGCTTCTTTTGGGCGCCGACATATTTTTAACCCACGTGGTGTTTGGCGGTGCCGAGCTGCTGGCGGATTTATCGGGCGGGCGCGGGATCTGGCCGGGGCTTGCGGCACTGGCGCTGCACAGCCTGCTGGGGTTCGTTACCGCCTGGTTTCTGGCCTATGCCGGTGTGGCGGCCGTGGTGCCGGCGGTGATGCTCCACGCAATGTGGAATTATACAGCGGTGCGGATCTGGTAAAGTTTTTGACGGGCAATAAATTCTCCAGGCTATTTGAACACGGTAGGTGAAAAGTATGAAAATTTACCACGTCTGTGAATGCTGCGACCGGTTGTTTAAGGTTACCGAATCAGGCGGGCGGGCCATCGAGGTTGACCTGGACGGCTTGACGGTGGACAATAGCGGGGATATAATGATGGTGGAGCCTGAAAATGGAAGCGGTGTGGCTTCGGGCCTGTGTGATGAGTGCCGCGAAGAGATATATGGTGCTCCAGATGGTTTTTTCTATGCCACAAGAATAAATTAAGCTAGATTTTGGATTAAAGAAAAAGGTAAAAGGGGCTGTTCTAAAAAGTCCGCGCGAGATTCACTGGTGAAATCTCTACGTTGGCTGTTCTTTGTGGTGCCCACTTAAGTGCCGGGTGCTGCCAGGGTTGAAAGATTTTGCTCTTTCAACCCTGGCAGCACCTGACACCTAAGAATACTTCTACTCCAACAGACTCAAAAATAAAAAGGCCTTACAGCTTTAGCCTGGTGGCGCTAAAGCTTTTTTTGTGATGCCTTTTTACGGCTGGTGATACAATTGCAAGGTTTATTAAAATTAATCAAGGAAACTCCGGAGTGCGTTGCCCTGGTGAGGGGTTTGGCGGCCCACCGAAGCCAGCAGCAAGTGTTCGGGTTAACCGGTTCCCAGCGCAATCTGCTGATGGCGGCCATGGTAACTACCGGTTACCCGGTGGTCCTGGTGGTGACGCCGGGTGAGTTGGAGGCAGGGCGGGTGGTGGATGATTTATCCGCGCTGCTGCCGCAATTGCGGGTGGTGCAATTCCCGGTGCACGAGCAGCTTCCTTACCAGGTGCTGGCCCACGGTATGGAGGTGACGGCCTCCCGGCTAAGGGTGCTGGAGGCCCTGTGTCTGGGCGAGCAGGTGGTGGTGGTGGCCCCGGTGGAGGCACTACTGTCCCGGCTCAGCCCGCCGGGCGTGTTTGCCGGCGCCCGGTTGGAGTTGGCCGTAGGTATGCGGCAGGAAATTGGGGAACTGGTACGCCGCCTGGTAGCCATGGGCTATGAAAGGGTCGACTTGGTGGAAAGGGCCGGGCAGTTCAGCGTACGCGGCGGTATTGCAGATATTTTCCCCATGACCCGGGAGTTGCCTGTACGTTTGGAATTTTTCGATGACGAAGTGGATTCCATCCGCCAGTTTGAAGTCCAGTCACAGCGTTCCGACCAAAAGATCGACCGGCTGGTGGTTTTTCCGGCCCGGGAAACCGTGGCCGGCCGGGAGTTGTGGGCCATGGGATACAGTGCCGTTAAGGCGGAGTACCTGGCCTCGCGGCGCAAATTGGCCAAATCCGGCGATCAAGCGGCCCTGGGCTTTTTGGAAGAGCATTTCGGGCAATTGCTGGATATGCTTAATGGTGAAGTTTATTTTCCCGGGCTGGAACAATTTACCCCTTATTTTTATCCCCGGCCGGTAAGCCTGCTGGATTATCTTCCAGCAGGAACACCCGTATTTATAGACGAGCCGCTGAAGATTAAGGAAGTGGTGCAAAGCATCCAGCGGGAGCGGGCCGAGATTTATGCCGACCTCCTTACCAGGGGTAAGGTGTTGCCCGGGCAAGTAAAATGTTACCTTAACTGGGATGAATTGCATGAGGACATTGCTGAACACGAGGCGGTTTACTTTTCCTTTATGCCCCGCCAGGCCCCCTTTATCCGGCCCCAGAAGATAGTCAATTTCGCGGCCAAGTCCATGCATAGCTTTTTAGGCCATACCGATATACTGGCCGATGAAATACGCCAGTGGCGCCGCAACGGCAACGCCGTGGTGCTTTTGGTGACGGGGCCGGACCGGGGGCGCCACCTGTTGGATGCCCTGCGGGATGAAAAGGTGGACGCCTTTTATTTATCTTCTTTGGATCAGGAGGTTAAACCGGGCCATGTGGTCATTACCCACGGGATATTATCCGGGGGTTTTGAACTGGTCAACGCCCGGTTAGTGGTGATCACCGAGGCTGAAATATTTGGCCAGCGCAAAGTTAGAAAACGGGAGCAACCCCGGGAGGCGGGCAACCGGCTGGAGCCCTTCACCGACCTCAAGGCCGGGGATTACGTGGTCCATGTGAACCACGGTATTGGCCGGTACCTGGGCATTGTGCCGCTGGAAATAGGGGGTATTCGCAAGGAATACCTGCAGGTTAAATATGCCGGTGAAGATAAACTGTACGTACCCACCGACCAGGTTTCGTTGCTGCAAAAATACCTGGGCGCCGAGGCCGATAGCCCGCGACTTTCCAAGCTGGGCGGTGCGGAATGGAACCGGGTGAAAAACCGGGTCCGGGAAGCGGTGCGGGATATGGCCCAGGAATTACTGGCCCTGTATGCTGCCCGGGAAACGGTGCAGGGTTACGCTTTCGGGCCGGATACGGTATGGCAGAAGGAATTTGAGGACGCCTTCCCTTACGAGGAAACGCCCGACCAGCTGCGGGCCATCAGTGAAGTGAAAAGGGATATGGAAAGGCCGCGGCCCATGGACCGGTTGCTTTGCGGCGATGTGGGCTATGGCAAAACAGAGGTGGCGCTGCGGGCGGCCTTTAAGGCGGTGATGGAAAGCAAACAGGTGGCCGTGCTGGTGCCTACCACTATCCTGGCCCAGCAGCATTATAACACCTTCAGGGAACGGTTTGCCGGTTATCCCGTGACAGTGGAGATGCTCAGCCGCTTCCGGACGCCCAAAGAGCAGCGCTTGATTATCCAGGGACTTAAAGAGGGCAGCGTGGATATAGTTATCGGCACCCACAGGCTGGTTCAGGAGGATGTTGTCTTTAAGGACCTGGGTTTACTGGTGGTGGACGAAGAACAACGTTTTGGTGTGGCACACAAGGAAAAGTTGAAAAAATTACGTACCAGCGTAGATGTTTTGACCCTGACCGCTACGCCCATTCCCCGTACGCTGCACATGTCGCTGGTGGGGGTGCGGGATACCAGCCTGCTGGAGACGCCGCCGGAAAACCGGTTTCCGGTGCAGACCTATGTGCTGGAGGAAGATCCGCTGTTGATTCGGGAGGCCATTCGCCGGGAACTGGGCCGGGGGGGGCAGGTTTATTATGTACACAACCGGGTGGCCGACCTGGATAACGTTGCCTCGTGGGTTAAAGGACTGGTACCCGAGGCCCGCATTGTTACAGCCCACGGGCAAATGCGGGAAGAAGAGCTGGAACAGATCATGCTGGACTTTATTGACCGGGAATATGATGTACTGGTGTGCACTACCATTATCGAAAGCGGCTTGGATATTTCAAATGTCAATACGTTAATTATAAAAGAAGCTAACAACTTTGGCCTGGCCCAGCTTTACCAGTTACGGGGCCGGGTAGGCCGCGCCAACCGGTTGGCCTATGCGTATCTTACCTTCCGTAAGGACAGGGTGCTCAATGAAGTGGCCGAAAAAAGATTGGCGGCCATCAGGGAGTTTACCGAATTTGGTTCGGGTTATAAAATTGCCATGCGCGACCTGGAAATCAGGGGTGCCGGCAACTTGCTGGGGGCGGAACAGCATGGCCATATCGCAGCGGTGGGCTTTGATATGTACTGCCGGCTATTGGAGGAGGCGGTACGGGAAGCCCGGGGACAACAGGAGGAAAAACCCGTGGACACCGTGGTGGAATTACCCGTGGAGGCGTATATACCAAACCAGTATATCGCCGACGCCAATCAAAAGGTGGAAATATACCGGCGCATTGCCTCACTGCAAAGTACCGGCGGCATTGCTGATTTGGAAGAGGAATTGGTGGATCGTTTCGGTGATTTACCGCAGGCGGTGCAAAACCTGTTAAGGGTATCCCGAATCAGGATTATGGCCGGGCATTTAAAAATAAAGTCAGTGAATAAACAACAGGGTTTTTACCGGTTGACCTTCGCCCCGGGACATACCCTTACCGGTGAAAAACTGGTACAACTGGGCGAACACTATCGTAATAAGGTAAAATTCAGCCATGCCGACGGTGATTTTGAAATCCGTTATAAAGTACGGGAGGCCGGGCGCCTGCCTGCAGAGCAGATGGATGAACTGGAAAGGTTTTTGAAAAATTTGGCGGGTAAAACGCACACTTTTTAAAAATATGGCGGGCATGCTAAAGAATGCCCTGTATCCTTTTACTTGGTCCAAAATAGCCTGCAGGTTATTATGAGGGCCTGGCTATTGTCCGGTACGTTTCTTTACTATATAATTAAATGAGTTGACACCGCCTTTTTTAAGGGCGGTCTATTATTAGGGAGGAGATAACTTTTGCGTAGAAATACCATAATTCTTTTAAGTTTAACGCTTTCACTGGCGCTTGTTTTTCTCGGAGGCTGCGGCAGCAATGTGGTGGCTACTGTGAACGGTGAAAATATTACATCCCAGGAACTGGACGAAGCGGTAGCCACCCAAATGGACACTCTGGCCCAACAAGGTTTCGTGCTGGAGGGTGAACAGGCCAGGGAAATGGAAAAGATGTTGCAGCAGGACGTGTTAAACCAGTTAATCGACCAGCGCTTAGTGCTGGCGGAAGTGGAACGTTTGGGGCTTATGCCCACGGATAAAGAGGTGCAGGAAGAAATTGCCACTCTTAAGGAGCAACTGGACAGCGAAGGGGAGTTTAAGAAATTTTTGGCGGCCTATGGGATAAACGAACCCAAGCTGGGAGATTTTATGAAGGAGCAGCTGGCTGTTAATAAACTGTATGAAAAAATAAGTTCCGAGGTGCCCCAGCCCACCGAGACCGAAATAAGTGATTATTATGCTAAAAACAGTGCCCAGTATACTGACCCGGAGCAGCGGCAGGTCAGCCATATCTTAATCGGTGTGGGCGATTATTCCAATGGTAAAAACCGCAGCGAAATGGATGCCAAGGTGCTGGCGCTGCAGATTGTGGATAAGGTGGCCTCAGGTGCCGACTTTGCCCAATTGGCCAGGGAGTACAGTGATGACCTGGGCAGTAAGGATAACGGCGGCCAATATCCCGCCTTTAGCAAAGGGAGTGGCTTTGCCGAAGAATTTGAAAATGCCGCCTTTGCCCTGCAGGAGGGTAAATATACAGTGGAGCCCGTCAAGACTACCTTTGGTTATCACATTATTCGTCTGGACAAACTTATTCCCGCGAAAACTTATACCCTGGACGAAGTTAAGGATCAAATTATCACCAGCCTGCGTAATGAGCGGGTCAACCAAAAAGTAGCGGAATATATGCAGGAACTGCGGGATAATGCTGATATAGTAAACAAGCTGGCGGAGCAGCCTGCGGAGCAACAATCCGGTACTGAGCCGGAAAATCAATCGACAAAAAAATAGACATTACCTGGTAAGGTGAAAATAATTTTACTTTGGATTGGAAAAAAATGAATAAATGCCGTCCTCCGGTTATATACTAACATAGAAAGTTTTATCGTGATCATCCACTGGTAAAGGAGGGAAGGGCGGCCCATGAAGGCAACGGGTATAGTGCGTCGTATTGATGATCTTGGCAGGGTGGTTATACCTAAAGAGATAAGGCGAACATTAAGAATCCGCGAAGGCGATCCGTTGGAAATATTTGTTGATCGGGAAGGCGAAGTAATTTTAAAGAAATATTCGCCAATAGGTGAACTGGGTGATTTTGCCAAGGAATATGCGGATTCATTGTATGAGGCGCTGGGACACATATCCTTAATTGCTGACCGGGATGCCATTATTGCTGTTTCCGGAGCACCAAAAAAGGAATTTTTAAATAAACCGATAGCAAGTGCCGTAGAAAAGGTGATGGAAGAACGCAAAGCTGTGGTTATCAATAACCAGGGTGCTGATCCGCACGGTCTGGATGGCATGATCGTGGCGGACGGTGATAACAGGTACACCGAGGTGGTCATCGCACCGATCATTTACGAAGGTGATCCCATTGGTGCGGTAATACTGGCAACACGCGAAACCGGTGTGCATATGGGAGAACTGGAGTTAAAGCTGGCTGAAACCGCGGCAGGCTTTCTGGCCAAACAAATGGAGCAATAACGGCCCAAGTTGGGGGCCGTTTTTTTTTTCCCGGGGGAGAGGATTTACGATAATGCGTGCATAATTGGTAAGAATAGCAGTAAGGTTATCACATGTTACGGGGGGTTTTAGGTATTGACAGCCAAAATAACTTTGGTGGGGCTTGGCCCCGGCAGCCGGGACGCCCTGCCCGCGGTTAACCTGGAGATTCTCAAGGGCGCGGCGCGTCTTTTTTTGCGCACCG
Organism: Desulfallas thermosapovorans DSM 6562; assembly: GCF_008124625.1. NCBI lineage: Bacteria > Bacillati > Bacillota > Clostridia > Eubacteriales > Desulfallaceae > Desulfallas > Desulfallas thermosapovorans. The sequence goes on along the minus strand of NZ_VNHM01000003.1, from coordinate 139,694 downwards.
AGGTGCACCCCGTGGTTGACTGGCTTAAAGAGCAGCAAATTGCCTTTAGTTCATTCGACAGTTACTATGAGCAGGGGGACAGTTTTGATGAAGTTTACCGGCAAATTGCCGAAGATGTGCTGACGGCTGCCGCTCAGGGACCGGTGGTATACGCTGTGCCCGGCCACCCGCTGGTGGCGGAAACAACGGTTGATATGATCATAAGCCGGGCCCGAAAACAGGGTATAGATATTGATCTGGTACCGGCCATGAGTTTTTTGGATGAGCTTTATGCGGCTTTGCAGGTGGACCCCATTCAGGGGATACAAATCGTTGACGGGTTGCAATTGGACGAGCACCAGCTCAGCCCGACCCTGGCAGTGGTGGTGGTGCAAGTCTATAACCGCCTGGTGGCGGCAGATGTAAAACTATCCTTAATGGAGGTATATCCTCCGGAGCACCCGGCGGTGGTGGTGCGGGCAGCGGGCGTGCCCGGCCGGCAGAGAATTGAAAATGTACAGTTGTATGAGATAGACCGCCTGGACTGGCTGGATCATCTAACCAGTTTATATATACCGGGGTACAGCAAGGCTGCCAAGGTAACGTCCCGGTTTCCCCTGGACCCGCTGGTGGACATTATGGGCCAATTGCGAGGAGAGCAGGGCTGTCCCTGGGACCGGGAACAGGACCACCATACCCTGACCACATACCTGCTGGAAGAAACATATGAGGTGCTGGAAGCTATCCAACAGGAAAACATGTATAATATTTGTGAAGAATTGGGAGACTTATTATTACAAATAGTATTCCATGCCCAAATAGCACGGGAAAACGGTTTTTTTGACATCAACGACGTAATAGATAGTATTTGCCAAAAAATGATTCGTCGTCACCCGCACGTTTTTGGGAATATACATGTTAATAACAGTGATGAAGTGCTGGTCAATTGGGACAAAATCAAACAGGGCGAAAAGGAGTGTGGTGCGGAAAAAAGGAAGTCGGTATTGGATGGGGTTCCCCGTGGGTTACCGGCTCTGTTGCGCGCTTATAAAATACAGGCCAAAGCCGCCCGGGTCGGTTTTGACTGGCCCGATTACCAGGGGGCGCTGGATAAAGTTGATGAGGAATTGGTTGAATGGAAGGAAGCTCTGGCCGGCGGGCAAAGGGAAAAAATTGAGCTGGAAGCCGGCGACATGCTTTTTGCGGTGGTAAATGCCGCCAGGTTATCGGGCGTTGACCCCGAGGCGGCCCTAACAGCCACTGTGGATAAGTTTATACGCAGGTTTTCTTTTATAGAAAAGGAAGCCGCTTCGAAGGGGACCACTCTTGCCCGGATGTCCCTGGCCGAGATGGACCAGTTGTGGGAAAAGGCCAAAAATAGTGAAAAATGAGGTAAAAAATGTGGTAATAATCAATTACAAAGCAGGAACCTGTTGGATAAACAGCGAATACGAATAGCTTAGTAAGTAATTATGTTATAATCACGTTACATTTCTGAGGGGGGTATTTATGAATAAGGCAGAGCTGATTGCCAATGTGGCCGAGAAGTCCGAATTAACCAAAAAGGACGCCGAAAAGGCCGTAAGTGCGGTACTGGCAAGCATTGAGGAGGCACTGGCCAATGGCGACAAGGTCCAGTTGGTTGGTTTCGGTACTTTTGAAATCAGGGAAAGGGCTGCCCGCAAAGGCCGTAACCCGCAAACAGGCGAGGAAATCAATATTGCCGCCGCCCGTGTTCCGGTATTTAAAGCGGGCAAAGCCTTACGGGAAACCGTTTCTTCGTAAAAGACTTGTTTCTTTATAAATACCAGTGGAACCGAGTGGTTTAAACATTGAGACTGGATAAATTTTTAAAAGTTTCCCGGATTATTAAACGGCGTACCCTGGCCAAGGAAGCTTGCGACCGGCAGCAGGTCAAGATCAATGGCCGTGTGGCTAAAGCCGGAACAGAAGTTCAGCCTGGCGATATATTGGAACTTTCCTTCGGACAACGCCGTTTAAAAATTAAAATTACCGCGGTGCAGGAGACTGTACCCGCCAAGCAGGCGGCGGGTTTGTATACAGTTCTGGAAGACAAACGTCTGGAAGACAGTTGAAAAATCATTGCAACAAAGGTCCTAAAGGGGCCTTTCTTTTATTTTAATTTGTATAGCTTGTTAAAACGGTCTAAATAATACTATTAGTGAGTATAATAGTTATATTTATTGTATACAGCCCCTTAATGGCTAATATGGGATTTGCCCGTACGTGGTAATATTTACAGTAAATGGCAAACAAGTTAAAGGGGTGTTGCAATGATGTGGATGGAACAGTTGCTGGATAAATTGGTAAATGCCTGGGGGTTGTTGCCCTGTCGCGGGGTCTGGTGCAAGCTCAGGCAGTCCGGCTGGCAGATTTGCCCGGATGGCACTTTGCAGGCGGTTTTCAGCGGGTCACATGCACCGGTGCTGTCCATTACGGGTTATGCGGGTATAGTGGAACAGTCCTTTGCCGGGGGTTTAAGGCCCGGGGGCGCGGGCAGGTTGACGGGAGTACTGCATTACTTCACCAGGGGGCCCGATAAACAAAATTAACCAGCGCATATTTTAATATCATCCCACAAAAGATAATAAAAAATCGGGAGGGATGATATTGCGCCTAATTAAAATAGCGCTGGTGGCCCTAGTTATAGCAGGGCTGATATGGGGCTGCGCCAGAGCACCGCAGCGTAAACCGGATGAGCCGGTCCCGGGTGCTCCTAAAGAGGAGCCTACCATTAGTCTTTACATTAAAGAGCGGGACATCAAGAAGAATATTAAACTTGAAGAATACCTGGCCGGAGTCGTGGCGGCTGAAATGGAGCCCACCTGGCCGGAAAATGCCCTGGCCGCCCAGGCGATATTGGCCCGCACCTTCACCATGGAAAATATTCAGGCCGGGCGGGTAAGAAAACTGCATGGTACGGACGCGTCCACCGACATAGAGGAGTTCCAGGCTTATGATCCTTCACGAATAAACGATAAAGTACTCCGGGCCGTAGCTTCCACCAGGGGTCAGGTAATTACCTATCGCGGCGATTATGTGAAAGGATGGTTCTCGGCATGTGACGGAGGGATTTCCGCCACGGCGGAAGAGGGGCTGGCCTATACAAAGGAGCCCACACCGTATATTAAAGCCGGAGCGCGGGATGGCTGCCTTGAGGTTACTGTGCCGGAAAATCGCCATTGGAGTGTGACCATACCCCTGGAGCAAGTGCGGGCGGCAGTAAGGGAAATCAGTGGTCAGGATCCGGGTAATATTAATACCGTGGAAATTGTGGAAAGGGGGCCTTCGGGACGAGCCACCAGAATACAGGTTGGTTCTGCCACGGTGGGCGGCCCGGATTTGAGACTGGCTTTGGGCAGTGACAAAGTACGGTCAACATTAATCTCCAGTGCCCGGATAGAAGGATATAATTTAGTACTGGAAGGTAAGGGATTCGGGCACGGAGTTGGGTTGTGCCAGTGGGGGGCGAATAAAATGGCTTCGGAAGGAAAGAGCCCCCAGGAGATTATTAAATTTTATTACCAGGATGTCGACATACAAAAGCTATGGGATTAAAAAGGATGATCCGTCTTTAACGGGTCATCCTTTTTTTGCATAATGCTGAATTACCGGCATAGATATAGAACGAAGGGTTTACCCGTGCCCACGGAGGTGAAACAATATGGAGTTTAAACAGGACTTCAATAACCGGATAGTCCTCACCGACCGCAAACATTTACTGGTGGACGGGGTGGAGCATGTAGGCAATTTTAACGAAAAGGAAATCAGCCTGGTCACCAACATGGGGATGCTTGTACTGCGGGGTGAAGGGCTGCATATCACCCAGTTAAATTTAGAAAGCGGTAATTTGGCGGTGGAAGGAAGAATTAACACTATGGAGTTCACGGAACATAAAGGCACCGGTGGTTTCAGGGGCAAGGGCATGCTGAACAGGATTTTCAAGTAAATTTAATATTTTTGTTCGGCTTTTCGGGTTGTCCGGGCTGAAAATCGGAGGTATATACTTTGGCGGAGCCGGTAACCAGTCAGTTCATGGTATTTTTGTGCACGGTTTTGACCGGGGCGCTGGCCGGGTTTTTATATGATGTTTATGCCGGTACCGGTCAAGTTTTGGGGTTGAAAAAAACAGGCACATTTTTCGGTGACGTTATCTACTGGCTTTGCGCAACGGTAGTGGTTTATGCCTTGTTATTGCAATACAACCAGGGTGAGGTTCGGTTTTATGTGCTCCTGGGCTTGGGCATGGGTGCGGTCTTTTATTACCGGCTCAGCCGGCGCCGGATGAGAAGGTTGGTGATAAAAACTATTCAGTTGTTGATTTGGCTGGTTAAGTGGATAATAGTAATATTGTTGTTCCCCCTACGTATTATTTATATCATCTTAACCTACCCCTTTAAAATAACCGGCCTGGTACTGGGCAAGGCCGGTGGTATGGCCGGTAAAATGTTGAAGCGCCTGGTACCTGCCCCGGTCAAGGTATTATACCGCCGCTGGAGAAAATGTGGCCTTGGCGTCATCGGTAAACTAAAACGAAAGAAATAGGCCCCGAAAACAGGCTTTGGGGCTTTTAACTTTGGTGCCGGGTATTCTCAAGGTTGAAAGATTAAACCTTCCAACCTTGAGAGCACCCGGAACCTGCGTGAGTATCACCGGAACCGGCTGGCCTGGCAATATTTAGCGCGGACCTTGCGGACAGGCTTTTAAAGGAAATTGAGGGTCTTTTTAAATACTTCCATAATGCGAAATCGATAACTTATATATGGTTTCGGGCTGTCTTCTTCGACCTTTTTATTCACTTCCTCCATATCATGTTCCATGCCTTCTTCACCATGTTCCATGCCTTCTTCATCATGTTCAATGCTTTCTTCCTGTGCAGCCGATGCCACCGGCATGATTAGAGGCGGAGCGGCCTGCTGCAGATCCACGAAACACAGCGGTGGATAAAGTACACACCACCAGTTGGCCCCTTCCCCCGAACCTATGATTACCCGTACTGCCTCGTAGCGTCCCGGAGGTAATGTAAAGGATGCCAGGCGGCTTTCTTCTTGGACGGTGTACTTTTTGGCGGGGAAGTAATAATCTCCCCGCACCACCTGCACCGGATAATCAAATCCCCGGCGCTTTATTTCATCTTCGGCTATGCTGCGGATATTTTCCACATTGGCGTCGGCGACCTGCCTGGCTGTTTCTATATCGGAGGCCTCACTAAAGGCGGGCGCCATTTCCCGGACAATCCGGTCCCTTACCTGGTACTTGAGGTTTTGGTCGTAAAAGGTGTTGCTGTTGGCAATAATGTGCAGCCTGATTAAACCCGCAGGTTTGTTCCTTTGCTGTTCATAAATACAAAACCCGGTACTTGCTAAAAGTAAAAGTGCGGTTAAAAGGATGCCAATTTTTCTGTGCACGAGATCACCTGCTTTTATTAATTGATTGGTAATATTGTTTCCAAATTTTTATAGTATAAACGCTTATTAATTAAGAAAAAAGTGTTAACAATATAGATAGATAAAGGAGGAGGAATTGATAAATGATTGGTACTACAACGTTAGCGGATTACTTGGTTAAAGCAGGTGATCGCTTGCCCGAGGAGGCCAACCGGGTGCTGGAAGCGCTGATCAATGAGGGTAACATGAATAAGGAAGATTTGTCGCTGCTTTCCCGGGTCAAAAGGGCTGTACTGGATCATGTGATTATGCAGTTGTATGCCCTGGGATTGGTGGATGTATCCACCGAGGGAAAAAGTAAAATATGCAGCCTGACCAAGCTGGGTGAAGAGTATATCAGCTTGCTGGCGGAAAGAAAAGCCGGTTAAATGACAACCGGCTTATTTTTTTTGGGGTGCGGTGTCCATAGACCCGACGTGCTGCAAAGCAGGTCCGGGGCGGGAAAAATGACTTGTTGGTGAAAAAACACCGGCAAGCAGGAAATAAAAGCCTGATATAGAATGGTTTGTACAGGGTAAAAAAGGAACCGTCGAGGAGGAACAAAATTATGGACATTGGTGGTCCCGTCGAAAAGGAATTTAACAGGGAATCCAAACGGTGGACTTTCAAGCTCTCCCGCAGCAAAATACCGGTGTTCGTTATTGTGCTCTTAATGCTGTATATATCCTTTTCCCTGGGCTCCCGGCTCGATCAGCTGTATAACATGCAGAAAAACATTGAGGCTATGCGGGCCGAGATTGAAGAGTTGCGGGACAAGAATGCCGCATTATATGAAGAGTTGGAAAGGTTGCAGTCCAATGATTATATTGAACAGGTGGCCAGGGAAAAGCTGGGGCTTGTCAAACCCGGCGAGGCCAGAATAGTACCGGTGCCGCCCGGTACAGGGGAGGCCCAGCCGTAAACGGTAGTTTGTTGAATTAAAGGACTAATTAACGCTTGACAGGCCGTATGGCTTTGGTATAATTAATCAAGCCACTCGGTAATGGGAGGATATATTTGCAGTTATGCCAGTGCAAGCAGGAAAAATTGTTGAAGGGAAAGTAACAGGGATTACAAACTTTGGTGCCTTTGTTGAATTGCCGGACGGGGAAGTCGGTTTGGTGCATATTTCTGAAATAGCCGAGGAATATGTAAAAGACATTAACGATTTCCTTAAAGTAAATGACCTGGTTAAAGTTAAGGTTATTTCCGTGGACCCCAAGGGAAAAATCGGGCTATCCATCAAGCAAACGGTGGAAAAACGCCGGCCCGCACCGCGTAAAAAGTTCGAAATTTCATTCGAGGAAAAGTTAAGCCGTTTTTTAAAGGACAGTGAAGAGAGACAACAGGGCTTGCGCCGCAACGCCGATGCCAAGCGTGGAGGTCGCGGTAACCGGAGATCATAAATTAAAGTGGTATACAAAAGCATTTCCAGTGGGAGATGCTTTTTTTATGGGTAGGTGATTAATCAGTGCTGGTTGCGGCAATTGATGTAGGTACCAATTCCACCAGGTTATTGGTGGCCGAGGTGTCCCGTGAGGGTATACTGCGGCCGGTTCTAACGGACCTGGCCACCACCCGCCTCGGGCAGGGTATTCAGGGGGGTCGACTGCTGCAGGTTGCTATGGATAGAACGCTGGCCGCAATTGTGGATTTTGTGGTGCGTGCAGAACGGGCCGGAGCCGGGAAAATCGTTTTGGCGGCCACCAGTGCGGTACGGGACGCCGCAAATCGTGACCAGTTTATTAACGCGGTGCGTTCCGCAACGGGGCGGGAGTTAATGGTGCTCCCGGGTCCCGAGGAAGCCCGGCTGAGCTACCTGGGCGTGACCAGCGCCCTGGGTGATGTGGGTGGGGCGCTGGTAATCGACATTGGAGGCGGTAGTACCGAATTTATCTGGCGCCGGGCCGGAAAAACCAGACTTGCCAGCATAAATGCCGGGGCTGTCCGGATGACCGAGGTTGGCTACGACGGCGGGCAAATTAACAACGCTATCGGTGACATAATGCAGGATGTCCTGTTGGACAACCCTGGTGAGGTAATCGGTGTGGGGGGAACGGTGACCACCCTGGCGGCCATGGCCCAGGGGATGCGCCGGTACGACCCGCGGAAAATCCACGGTTTTCGCCTGGCCACGGCCAGGGTCGATGAATTATATCGTTTGTTAAGCAGCTTGACCATCGAGGAACGCCGGCAATTACCCGGCCTGCAGCCCCAGCGGGCCGATATTATACCGGCCGGTGCCCGCATATTGAGTACAATTTTACACGGCCTGGCCCGGGAGAGTATACTGGTTAGCGAGGCGGACATACTGCACGGTTTAATAATGGATATTGCCGGAACAGGCGGAAAGTTGTCGCAATAAAACTGGGATAAAATACCAAAAAACTCCTTTTGAATCCACTTATTTGTAATATAATGGAAACAGCATTATGTCGCAAAGGGGTGGATTTGTTGTTTGAAAAGGCCGGTGTTTATCTGCAACAGCGCAGCCAGGCAAAGGAAGAAAATTTTTATCATAATTTAAACGCCGGGCGTCCAAAGGCCTCCCGGCTGCATATTTTTACCGGGTGGCGACTTAAGGACGGCACCGGACTGGTCGCCCTGCTGGCGGCTGGTTTTTTACTGGGCAGGGCTTTTTTGCTGGGTGAGTTGCTGCCCTTTGGGGTGGCGCTGGTGGCGGCCGGTTTTGTTTGTTACCGGAAATATGCTCTGGCGGCTCTGGCCGGGGCGGTGCTTGGCTTGTATGCCGTGGTGCCGGGTTGGGAGTTTGCTGTGCGGGTGGCGGCGCTGGTGGCGGTAAGTGTGGCCGTTCTGTCGCTGCCGCAGCGCCCCGGGGGGCAGCGCCTATGGCTGGGCGGATTGGTTTTTGCTGTGCAGGTGGTTGTGGGTACCGGTTATGTGGCCATTACCGGGCCTACCACCTATGAGTATATCAGGGTGCTTTTTGAGGCGATTTTTGCGGCGTTGCTGGCGGTGGCCTACTGGTCGGCCTTTGGCGGCCTGCGGGGACATGCCGCCGGTGAGCGGGTGACGGTGGAGCAAATTTTTTGTTTCGTAATCTTGCTGGTAAGTATAGTGGCCGCGGCCGGGCAGATGCGCTGGGGCATGGTTAGTCCCGGTGGTATTTTGGCCGCTTTAACGGTGCTTGCGGCCGGGTATGCCGGGGGTGCCGGTCTCGGGGCGGCTGCCGGGGCCATTATCGGGGTGTTGCCCGGCCTGGTATTCACTGTTTCCCCTGCGGCGCTGGGTGCATTTGCCTTTGCCGGTTTCCTGGGCGGCTTGTGCCGGGGTATGAAGCGGATAGGGGTGCTGGCCGGTTTCTTGCTGGGTAGCACGCTGCTTACCGTTTACCTGGGCAGCGGCCGGGATATAGCCGGCCTGATGGTGGAAGCGGCGTTGGCGGGGCTGGTATTTTTACTGCTGCCCGAAACCGTTTTTGCAGCGATGCAAAAAAATATGCCCCTGGCCGGTCCCTGGGTAGCGGCAACCCGGTCGAGCCAGGATGAAACCGATAACATGGAAGGCCGTTTAAAGCAATTGGGGGCAATATTTGAGGAAATTTCCTGTATCTATGACCAGGTTGGCGGTGCCCTTGAGCCCGGGGGGCATGAGGCCGGGTGGCAGGCGTCGATTAACGAAGTAAAAAACATGGTCTGTGATGGCTGCGCCATGTATAAGGTGTGCTGGGAGCGGGAATACCAGCTCACCTATCGAAACGTGGAAAGCTGTTTTGCGGCAGCCCAAATTAACGGGCGGGTGACACCGGAAGACCTGGATAAACGGTTGCGCCTGCGCTGCTCGTGCCCCCGGGAATTGGTTACGGCCATAAACTGCAGTTACCGATTATGGCGCATGCAGCAATTCTGGTACCAGAGCATGCAGGAGAGCCGGGAACTGGTATCCGTGCAACTGCAGGGTATGCGCGGGGTAATTGATAATATAGCCCGGGAGCTCATGGCGGGAAACGAAAACTGGTGGCGCCGCGGGGAATATTTAAAGCAGAGTTTAAAGCAGTCCGGTATATCCGTGGCTTCCCTGTCGTTATATCCTGGCATTCATGGCCTGGAGGTGGAATTAACTATACCTGACTGTGCCGGGAAAAAAAGATGTGTTTATGATGTGGCACCCCTATTAAGCCAATTGACCGGAGAAAACCTGGTCTGTTCCGTTAGAGATTGCGTCAATTGGGAACAGGGTGATTTTTGTACCTTTCGGCTTTACCCGGACCCGGTTTACCAACTGGGCATTGGCCTGGCCCGGTGTCCCGGTAAGGGCAATGAAATATCCGGCGACAGTTGCGCTTTAATGCCCCTGGCCGATGGCCGGCTAGCATTATTTATCAGCGATGGTATGGGATCGGGGGCGGGTGCGGCGGCGGAAAGTAAAACCACGCTGGCGTTGCTGCAAAAACTGCTCAAAGCGGGGTACAGCCGGGACCTGGCCATCCGCATGGTTAACGCTGTGATGATGCGCCATATGCCCGGGGATAACTTTGCCACGGTGGATATGAGTGTGATCGACCTGTATGACGGAAAACTGGAAATGGTAAAAATCGGGGCGTCGCCCAGCTTTTTGGTGCGCCAAAACCGGGTGCGGGTTGTCCGGTCCAGTTCATTGCCGGTGGGCATTGTTGATGATATAAATATTTTTGTCGAACAGGGTGCTATAGATCGCGGTGATATGCTGGTGATGGTTACGGACGGGGTTAGCGATGCTTATCCGGGCAAAGGGGAAGATGAGGAATGGATTGCTTCCGTGCTGGAGGAAATAATAGACCTGCCGCCCCAGGAAGTGGCGGAACTGATTTTGCGCCTGGCTATCAGCGGTAATAGCGGACAGCGGGCAGCGGATGATATGACTGTGCTGGTGGCGCGGCTGGAAAGCAGTTTTTGATAAAAATATAATAAAAAACAATATGGAGAAGGAAAATTTTTTACCGGTGTGGAAGTTTAAAAAAATAGGAATATTGTGGGTGAAAGAATGCCTCTACTTCAGCCGGTCGCGGAGCAAATCGATAAATACCATATGATTACCCCCGGTGAAACAGTGGTGGTGGGAGTATCCGGGGGACCGGATTCCATGGCCCTTTTGCATATCCTTTGCAGATTACGGGATACTCTGAAAATAAAACTGGTGGTCGCCCATTTAAATCATTGTTTTCGCGGCGCCGAAGCGGATGCCGATGCCCGGTTCGTTGAAGATACCGCCCGGCGGTTGCAATTGCCCGCCTTTGTGGAGGCCCGGGATGTTCCGGCATACATTGAGGGGCGCGGCATTTCCCCCCAGGTGGCGGCCCGGGAAGTGCGCTACAACTTTTTAGACGAAGTGGCCGTAAAAACCGGAGCATCCCGGGTGGTCCTGGGGCACCACGCGGACGACCAGGCCGAAACAATATTATTGCACATTCTAAGGGGTACTGGTGCCGGCGGTCTAAAAGGCATGCTGCCTGTGCGGGATGATTTTTACATTCGTCCCTTACTGGCAGTCAGGCGCCGGGATATCGAGGAATACTGCAGGCGGCATAACCTGCCCACCAGGATGGATTCAAGCAATATGCAGGCCAAGTATATGCGCAACCGGGTTAGGTTGGAATTGTTGCCTTTATTGGAAAGCAAATACAATCCCAATTTGGTTGAAGCCCTGAACCGCTTGGGTGAAATATGCAGGGATGAAGATGATTATATGGAACAGCAGGCTACGGAGATATTTTGCCGGACCAGGCTGTTATCCGGCGGTAATACTTTAAGGCTTGATATGGAAGGGCTCACAGCTGTTCCCCGGGCTTTACTGCGTAGAGTAATACGCCGGGCCTGGGCCGAAATGTGCGGTGACCAGGCGGAAATTAGCTACCGGCATATTGAGCAGGTTTTAGCAATAATAAATGGTGGGGGTGGTTTCAGGCAAGTTAATTTGCCACGGGGCATTGCTTGTAAAAAATATTACGGGGTGCTGGAATTTACCCTGGACCGTGAATATAAAGAGATCCCATTTTACCAGTATTTCCTCAAGGTGCCGGGTATCACTTTTATTCCCGAGGTGGGTATTTCCATAGGCGCTGAAATATTAACCGCCGGTGAGGCCGGGGATCCGTCCGGTTATGGTCCCTGGCAGGTGCTTTTGGATTATGACCTGTTAACCGTCCCTCTAGTTGTGCGGCGCCGGTTATCCGGTGACCGGTTTTGCCCCCTTGGGTTGGAAGGCACTGTGAAGCTGAAAAAATTTTTCATTGACCAGAAGATTCCCCGTCACGCAAGGGATTGCATTCCTTTAGTGGTGTCCGGAAATGATATTGTGTGGGTGGTGGGCATTCGCCCCGGTGAAAAGTGGAAGGTCACGGATCATACAGTAAATTATTTACGGTTATATAAGGTTGATTACGATTAATAACTCTGTGCAAAACTTATATTGTATAGCCTAATTAATACTATTGAAAAATAATTCTTTGTTTGTTAAAATTATCTTTATTGGCTTAGGTACCACCGTCACTGAGAGGAGTGGCTTATTTGAGCAAGGTCATCAAAAACCTTAGCATATATTTACTAATTGTATTGGTTACTATAGCTTTGATCAAGTGGAATACCCAGGAAACCACGGCCATTAAGGAAATGCGCTTTGATGAATTTTACGCCGCCCTGGGTGAAGGCAAGATAAAACAGGTAACTATCCAGCCTAATGATTATACTACGCTAATTTCCGGTGAGCAGGTGGGCGGTACGCAGTTTCAAGTACGGGGTACCGTGCCGGGTGCCGAGAAGGTGGAGGCTATCCTGCAGGATAAGGCGGTTCAATATAACGTCGAGGATCCCCCCAAGCCTAGCTGGTGGACCGGTCTTTTGACCACGATGTTACCTATTTTAATCTTTGTTTTGTTGTTCTTCTTCCTTATGCAGCAGACCCAGGGCGGGGGCAACCGGGTCATGTCCTTCGGCAAGAGCCGCGCCAAATTGCATACCGATGATAAGAAGAAGGTTACCTTCGCGGATGTGGCAGGTGCCGATGAGGTCAAAGAAGAACTGCAAGAAGTTGTGGAGTTCCTTAAGAATCCTAAAAAGTTTAACGAGTTGGGCGCCCGTATTCCCAAGGGGGTATTGCTGTTCGGGCCGCCCGGTACCGGTAAAACGCTTTTGGCTCGCGCCGTGGCCGGTGAAGCGGGAACACCTTTTTTCAGCATCAGCGGCTCTGATTTTGTGGAAATGTTTGTGGGGGTGGGCGCTTCCCGGGTCAGGGATTTATTTGAACAGGCCAAGAAAAACGCCCCTTGCATTGTATTTATAGATGAAATTGACGCCGTGGGGCGCCAGCGGGGCGCCGGCCTTGGCGGCGGTCACGATGAGCGGGAGCAGACCCTGAACCAGTTGCTGGTGGAAATGGACGGCTTCGATGCCAACGAAGGTATCATTATCATTGCCGCCACCAACAGACCCGATATTCTTGACCCGGCTCTCTTAAGGCCGGGACGGTTCGACCGCGAGGTGGTGGTGGGTATTCCCGATATCAACGGTAGAAAAGAAATATTACAGGTGCATGCCCGGGGCAAACCTCTGGCCCCCGGCGTGGATATTGAAATACTGGCCCGGCGTACGCCCGGTTTTACCGGTGCCGATTTGGCCAACCTGATGAATGAAGCTGCTCTGCTGGCGGCCCGCCGCGGTAGAAAGGATATCGGCCAGAGCGAGTTGGAAGATTCCATTGAACGGGTTATCGCCGGTCCCGAGAAAAAATCGCGTGTGATCAGTGAAAATGAGAAAAAGCTGGTTTCCTACCACGAGGCCGGCCATGCGGTGGTGGGCTACCTGCTGCCCCATACCGATCCGGTACACAAGGTTTCCATTATCCCCCGGGGGCGGGCAGGCGGTTATACACTGTTATTGCCCAAGGAAGACCGTTATTATATGACCAAATCGCAGCTGTTGGACCAGGTAACTATGCTGCTGGGGGGCAGGGTGGCCGAGGACCTGGTGTTAAAGGAAATTAGCACCGGTGCCCAAAACGATCTGGAGCGTTCCACCGAGCTGGTGCGCAAAATGGTGATGGAATACGGCATGAGCGAAGCACTGGGCCCCATGACCTTCGGTAACAAGCAGGAAGCCGTGTTCCTGGGCCGGGACATTGCCCGGGATCGCAACTACGGCGAAGAGGTGGCCGGGTCCATAGACCGGGAGGTCCGGGGTACCATTGAAAGAAGTTACAAACGGGCCAAGGACATACTTAATAAACATATTGAGATATTACATAGAATTGCCCGTGAACTGATGGAGAAGGAAACCCTCGAAGCGGAAGAATTTGCAAGTATTATGAAGGAAGCAGGTATTGAGGCCAATAAAGCTTAAGGAGGTTTTATTTGTTGGAGCGGACTTATGTAATGGTAAAGCCGGACGGTGTACAGAGAAATTTAATCGGGGAAATCATATCCCGCTTTGAAAAAAAAGGGCTCAAAATTGTGGGCCTGAAAATGCTGCATATATCCCGGGAATTGGCCGAGCGTCACTACGGGGAACATCGCGGCAAGCCGTTTTTTGAACCACTGGTGGACTATATCACTTCCGGCCCGGTGGTGGCCATGGCTTTGGAGGGTAAAGATGCAGTGAGCACGGCCCGGGAAATGATGGGGGCAACCAACCCCCTTAAAGCTGCCCAGGGAACTATCCGCGGCACCTTTGGCATGGATATCGGCCGCAATGTGGTACACGGCTCGGACTCTGTCGAAAGTGCAGCCAGGGAACTGGCATTGTTTTTTGCGCCGGGAGAAATAATAGAATACAAACGGGACATAGATAACTGGATTTATGAATAAAAAGCGGCCTCCAGGGGCCGCTTTTTGCTTTGGGGAAAAGAAGAAAAATTTATGAAATTAATAATGCAAGATTCTTTTTAGCAGGAAATAAAGTCACTTATGTAGAATAAATTCCATTTAATCTGGCTAACCCGAAGGACTGGTAGTTCCAACATTACAAAAGCCGTATTATAAGAACTACCGGCGTAAGTTTCCCGCCTCTACATGGGGGAGTCAAACGCCAGCCAAGTCATGCATTTGCAGTTCTAAAATTCAGATGGAGTAAAAGAATTCCTGTCTGAATTAAGAACTCGCTGCAAAGTTGAGGTGATACCTGTTGTCTTTAACCGGTCAAATTAGCCCCGGCTTAACCGGTACGGCTCAAGCGGAAGTTAATGAGGGAAACACCGCCATTGCCTATGGCAGCGGTGATATTAACGTGTTTGCTACTCCCGCCATGATTGGTTTAATGGAAAAGGCTGCCTTAAGCTCCGTAGATCCACTGCTGCCCCGGGGTTATACCACCGTGGGTATCAAGGTGGAGGTGGAGCACATCGCCGCCACCCCTGTGGGTGGTCGTGTACGGGCCCAGTCCAGGTTGCTGGAAGTGGACGGGCGGCGACTGCTTTTTGAAGTGGAGGCCTATGATGAAATGGAATTGGTTGGGCGGGGAACTCACCAGCGGTTCATCGTCCGGGCGGATAGCTTTCTGCAGCGGGTGGCCGCCAAAAAATAGTATAATTTTATTAAATTTTCAGCAACATAAAAAGCAGTATCCCGCTGTTGTTTTTTCTGTTATTGTCAGAGTATTGCGGTTATTGCCCAATACTTGTAAAAAAACAATCATAGTAAAGGGGGTTTACAGGGGGGTTAGTAACAGAGAATCAATCAGGTTGAAAAAGGATTAATCGAGAGGAGAGGAAAAAATTGGCATACGATGCAACTAAATTAAAGGATTTTGAAATCGCCGAACTGGCGGAGAAAAATATGCCCACGCCCGACGAGTGGCGAGAGAAGCTGAACTTGCAGAAGGATGAGGTTATTCCTTACGGCAGAATCTGCAAGCTGGACTTCATGAAGATTATTGACCGTTTAAAAGACAAGCCCGATGGCAAATTCATCGAAGTTACCGCCATTACCCCCACCCCGCTGGGTGAAGGTAAGACCACCACATCCATGGGTTTGGTGGAAGGCCTTGGTAAACGCGGCATGAACGTAGGTGCGGCTATTCGCCAGCCCTCCGGCGGCCCCACCATGAACATCAAGGGCACCGCTGCCGGCGGCGGCAACGCGCTGGCTATTCCCATGACCGAATTCTCCCTCGGCCTCACCGGTGACCTGAACGATATTATGAACGCCCACAACCTGGCCATGGTGGCCCTCACCGCCAGGATGCAACACGAAAGAAACTATGACGATGCCGAACTGGCCAAGCGGAACCTGCGCCGCCTGGATATCGATCCCACCCGGGTAGAGATGGGCTGGATTATCGACTTCTGTGCCCAGGCCCTCCGGAACATCATTATCGGTATCGGCGGCCGGATGGACGGCTACATGATGCAGTCCAAGTTCGGTATTGCTGTGAGCTCCGAAATTATGGCCATCCTGGCCGTGGCCCGGGATCTAAAAGACATGCGGGAACGCATTGGCAAGATCATCGTGGCTTATGACAAGAAGGGCAACCCCGTAACCACCTCCGACCTGGAAGTGGCCGGTGCCATGACCGCTTTTATGCGTAACGCCATTAACCCGACCCTGATGAGCACTGCCGAATACCAGCCCGTACTGGTACACGCCGGCCCATTCGCCAACATTGCCATCGGCCAATCCTCCATCATCGCCGACCGCATTGGTCTGAAAATGTTTGACTATCACGTTACCGAGAGCGGATTCGCCGCTGACATCGGATTTGAGAAGTTCTGGAACGTCAAGTGCCGCTTCAGCGGGCATATACCCAATGTTTCCGTGCTCACCGCTACTATCCGGGCCCTCAAGATGCACGGTGGCGGCCCCAAAGTTGTTGCCGGTCGCCCGCTGCCCGAGGAATATGTTAAGGAAAACGTCGAGCTGGTTGAAAAGGGCTGCGAGAACATGGTGCACCACATCAACACCATCCGCAAAGCCGGTATCAACCCGGTGGTTTGCATTAACTCCTTCCATACCGATACCAAGGATGAAATCGCGGCGGTACGCCGTGCCGCCGAAGCAGCCGGGGCTCGTTGTGCCGTATCCGAGCACTGGCTCAAGGGTGGCGACGGTGCCCTGGAGCTGGCTGATGCAGTTATCGATGCCTGCAACGATGAAGTCAACTTCAAGTTCCTGTACCCGCTGGAAATGCCTCTGCGCCAGAGGGTGGAAGTCATTGCCAAGGAAGTCTACGGTGCTGACGGCGTAAGCTGGACACCGGAAGCCGAAGCCAAGGCCAAGGCCTTTGAAGAAAATCCCGAGTATAAAGATTTCGCCACCATGATGGTTAAAACACACCTGAGCTTGTCCCATGATCCCACCCTCAAGGGTGTGCCCAAGGGATGGATATTACCGGTGCGCGACGTGCTGATCTTCGCCGGTGCCAAGTTCCTGTGCCCCATGACCGGTACCATCAGCCTGATGCCCGGTACCAGCTCCGACCCGGCTTACCGGAGAATCGATGTGGACACCGAAACCGGCAAAGTGCTGGGCTTATTCTAATAAAGCATATAGCTGAAAAAGACTCCCCCGGTGGGGGTCTTTTTTTTTTACATCGCTGTACCGGCTTGGGTTTTATTAAAAAATTCACATATAAAATCAGGTCATGGTGGCATTTAGTCATAATTATATATTATAATAAAAATAAGTAAGATATTTAACAATCCCCGCGGCAGGAGAAATGCTATTGCATATAGAACTTTTTCGCAAATGGAACTTTTGTGGAAGCAAAGCCTGACTGCATCGGGTGAAATCCCATTATTTGATATATGAGGAGTGCATTAATATGTCCAGACCGCCTAAATGTCGCCGGGTTGAGTTTATGCCCGAGCTGACTTTTTTTAAACCCGCAGGTATACCGGTAAGTGAACTGGATGTTGTACAGCTCACGGTGGAGGAATTAGAAGCCATCAGGCTAAAGGATCTACTTGGTTTAGAGCAGGAGGGCTGTGCTGAAAAAATGGGTGTATCCCGCCCGACCTATCACCGTATACTTTCCTCTGCCCGGGGCAAGGTTGCCGTAGCCCTGGTGGAAGGAAAAGCTATCCGTGTGGAGGGAGGTCACTTTGAAATGGTGGTTCGCCACTTTAAATGCTTTGACTGTGACCACCAGTGGGAGTTGCCCTGCGGTGTGGGGCCCCGAGGCTCCGAGATAACCTGCCCTCAGTGCCAGAGCGGTGATGTGTCCAGGGTGAACAAAGATGGCCGCCCTTATGGCTGTCATGCGAAAAAATTAGGCCGGGGTAATAACCAGGATAACTAACAGCTGCATTTATCAGGGGTCCCGTCCACTTCTACCATTTCCAGATTCTATACATTGCCGGGCAACTTGTTGTATAATTATGGTATTGTGGCAATTGTAATTAATAAAATATTCATATAAAACAGTTTATTTAATCACAAATAATCTAGTATTTACCTAACTGTAAAGGTTTGTTTGAAAAAAAGGCTTGGTGCCAGGTGTTCCCGGGGTTGAAAGATTAAATCTTTCAACCCCGGGAACACCTGGCACCTGCGTAAGCACCGCAAAAGCCGGCCCGGGGAGATTATAAGTGGATCTCGCCCGAAATTTTCGAACAACCTCTGTAATGAGGGGGAATTTAAATGCTCAGCAATTATTTTGATGATTTAAAGGTTGGCGATCGCTGGGTGTCCCGGGGACGAACCATAACGGAAACTGATATCGTAATGTTTGCCGCCTTCAGTGGTGACTGGTATCAGCTGCACACGGACCGGGAATGGGCGGCCGAAACTTCCTTTGGGCAGAGGATTGCCCACGGGTTACTGGTGCTTTCGGTGTCTTCAGGTTTTTGGGATCTTTCGGGAGGAACGGTAATTGCCTTTTATGGTATGGATAAAGTGCGCTTTACCGCCCCCACCTTTATCGGTGACACTATTCACGCGGAGTTGGAGGTGGTGGGCAAACAGGATAAAGGGCCGGACAGCGGAGTGGTTGATATCAAACAGGAGATTAAAAACCAGCGCGGTCAAGTTGTGGCGGTGGCAGTATTACGGCTGTTGCTCAAAAAAAGAACAGGTTAGACATTAAGAAAAAATAAATAGATTTATTAGAATTAATAAATATATGTTTAGATTACTTTTAGGGAGTATTTTATGGAGGTGTACATATATCATAATGTCTAAACCGGTTGTTTCCGTAGTCAAGTTTAATGACCCGTATCAATCATTGCGCCAATCGCTGGACTTAAGCGAGGGGCTAAAAGGGTTCAGCAAGGAAGATAAAATACTGATCAAGCCCAACCTGGTGTCCTGGGATTTTGATTTGCCATTTCCCCCTTATGGGGTGGTGACCACATCGGCGGTTATGGCCGCCCTGGTACGTATCCTGGCCGAGGAGGGTTTTACCGACCTGACCATCGGGGAAGCCCCGTTAATGGTACCTAAAACTGTGGGTCAAGCCATGTTCAAGGTGCTGGGCTACCAAAAATTAAAGGAGCAGTACGGCGTAAAACTGGTGGACTTTAACGAAGAAAAATTTGTTAAGGTGGACTGCGGTGGTTTTGAGCTGTCACTGGCGGAGAAGGCGCTGGAGGCGGATAAAATTATCAACGTGCCGGTGCTCAAAACCCACAACCAGACCAAAGTTTCCCTGGGTATTAAAAACCTGAAGGGCTGTCTGAACCGCAAATCCAAAATGTTCTGTCACGGGGCCCAAAACGACCTTAATCATACCTTCCCGCATATAATCGAAAAGCTTCCGGTGGCTCTTACCATTATAGACGGCGTATTCGGCATCGCCAAGGGACCCGGACCCACCGGTAAGGCCGAGCGGCTGAACCTGCTGGTGGCTTCCAAGGACCCCCTGGCCGCCGATGTGGTGGGGGCCGCCCTTTTGGGTTACAGCGCATCGGATGTTGAGCACCTTGTTTACTTCGCCAAACGCAGCGGCGGCAGTATCAACCTGGCTGATATCGATGTGCAAGGGGAAGATGTGGCCGCCTGCGCTAAATTCCTGGATTACGACTGGGAATGGACTCCCGGCGACACAGGCCCTTTGGGTTATGCCAAACGCGGCATTAAGGGTTTGGCGGTGCGCAAGTACGATAATACCATGTGTACGGGCTGCTCCATGTTATTCAATCCCCTGCTTATTATGCTTATGTCGGCATATAAGGGTGAGCCCTTCCCCAACGTGGAAGTGGTCAGCGGCAAAGTGCAGAAGGCCTCCCCGGGCTTCGACAAAACAGTACTCTTTGGCCGCTGCGCCTGTGCACTGAATAAAGACAACCCCAACATTAAAAAGGCCATTGCCATTAAAGGATGCCCGCCCGACTTGAAGGAATTTGAACAAATGATGCGGGAAGAGGGCATTATGTGTGATTATAATGAGTATGTAAAGTATCGCCACTATATTTACCACCGCTACAAAGCCGGGGATGGATTTGATATGGGACTGTACAGTATATAGACTTCATTTAATTGATTGTATTGGATTAGTGGTGTGGTCAAGACGCTGGCACACTAAAGAACAAATCAGCAATTAACTACAAGTTGTATAAAGTTGTATAAAGGGGAGCCGGACGTTTTTGCTTGACGCCCGGCTTTTTGTTCCGGTTGCGCAGGGTATACCAGGCAACCCGGCTAGGTGGAATCGGGTGGTTTAATGTGAACTGTTATATTGGCCTGAAAATTATTCCAAGTTTTAAATATTTCTATTGTTTTTAAATTTCGGATTAGATATAATATTCTAACAATATAGATAACTAGAGTGGTCAAAAACAAAAACTGGGGGTGTCGCGTTTGTTAAACTTTCCTAAACCATACTTAAAAATCTACGAATCGGGAGGGGTAGACTGGCAAATCAATATTGAACCAAAGCCATTACATACCCTGGTATTTGATTCGGCCAGGAAAAACCCGGAAAAAACCGCCATGATATTTTACGGGCATAAAGTAACCTATGCCCAGTTAGCCGGCTGTGTGGTCAGGGTAGCAGCGGCCCTTTACGAACTGGGCCTGCGCAAGGGTGATAGAGTCGCGCTTATGCTGCCCAACTGTCCCGACTTTGTATTTGCTTATTATGCCGCCATGAGCCTGGGGGGCATAGTGGTAAACACCAATCCCATGTATGTGGAAAGGGAAATTGAACACCAGGTAAACGACTCGGGCTCCAAGATGATTATAACCCTGGTTGATTTATATCCCCGGGTTAAAAACGTGCGGGACAATACGCCCCTGGAGAAGGTTTTATTAACCGGGTTTACCGGCAAGCCCGAAGCGTTGCCCGGTGATACAATTTGGTTTCCGGACCTTTACGCGGTGGACAGAACCCCGGCCCCGGCGGTGGAAATAGACCCGGCGCGGGATTTGGCAGTGCTGCAGTATACCGGCGGCACCACCGGCGTGTCCAAAGGGGCCATGCTGACCCATTTGAACCTGTACGCCAACTCCATGCAAACCAACCATTTTTTTAATAACGATGCAAAGAAACAGTTAATTATGAGTGTGCTGCCCTTTTTCCATGTTTATGGTATGACCTGTTGTATGAACCTGGCTGTGGCGTCAGCTACCACCATGCTTCTGGTGCCCCGGTTCGTGCCCGGGGAAATAGCCCAACTGATTAGCCAGTATAAGCCCACCTTTTTCCCCGGGGTACCCACCATGTTTGTGGCCATGTTAAACAGCCCGGAATTTAAGGATTATAAGGATTACGCCAGTGTAATGGCTTATAATTCCGGGGGTGGGCCGCTGCCCCTTGAAATAGGGTACAGCTTTGACAAACTGTTGGAGGGCACCGGCTCAACAATGACCGAAGGATACGGGCTGTCCGAATCATCACCGGTGACCCACTGCAATCCCGAATTTGGCCCGAACAAACGGGGTTCCATAGGGGTGCCCTACCCGGGGACCCACGCTGCGGTGGTGGATATCGAAACCGGCACCCGGGTGCTGCCCGTGGGCGAAGTGGGGGAACTGGTGATCCAAGGTCCCCAGGTAATGGCGGGTTACTGGAACCGGCCCGAGCAAACCGCCCAAACCCTGAAAAACGGCTGGCTGTATACCGGAGATATGGCCAGAATGGATGAAGACGGGTATTTTTATATCGTGGACCGGAAAAAGGATCTGATTATTGCCGGTGGTTATAATATTTATCCCCGGGAAGTGGAAGAGGTTTTGTTTGAACATGCCAAGGTACAGGAAGCGGTGGTGGCCGGTGTGCCGGACGCCTACCGCGGGGAGACGGTGAAGGCTTATGTGGTATTGAAGGAAGGCCAGACTGCTACGGAACAGGAACTGATTGCCTTTTGCCGGGAAAGGCTGGCTCCTTATAAAGCACCCAAAGCGGTTGAGTTCAGGCAAGAACTGCCCAAGTCGGCGGTGGGTAAGCTTTTAAGGCGCAAGCTGGTGGAAGAGGAATTAAAGAAGTTGGAGCAGTCCGGTAAATAATTGAATGCAACCACCCTCCGGGGTGGCTTTTTTGTGCTGTCTAAAAGGCGGGATGGTAAATGACAGGTTTTTTTTCAACATATTGCATTATATGGATAACAATTAACCGGTACTTCTTGTTTTTCTATAGGTCCCGTGATATTATCTAAATATTCGAACGCGTTATTGTCTAAATATTCGAAATCCTGTACTATGCATAATTCGAGGCTGGCCAAAGCCCATACTTGGTCGCCAACAATGCCCAAAGGAACAATACAAATAAAGGCATATAGGAGTGATTTGCATTGACACAAACAGCCCAACAGTTAATTGACGAATTAAAGCCGCTTTTTGATCCTCAATCCATTGCCCTGATCGGTGCCTCCACTGATTTTAGCAAACCCAATGGCCGTCCTTTGGAACTTCTATTAAAGCACGGTTACCGGGGGCGCATTTATCCCGTTAATCCCAAATATAACGAGATAGCCGGAATTAAATGTTATTCTTCCCTGGATGAAGTCCCCGGGGAGATAGATATGGCCATCATTGCGGTGGCGGCGGCCAGTGTACCAGGTATGTTACGGGCCTGTGGTGTCAGGGGGGTGCGCTCGGCAGTGGTTTTCAGCTCCGGTTTTGCCGAAGTGGGAACTAAAGGGGTAGCGCTGCAGCAGGAAATTGCAGCCATTGCCCGGGAATATAATATCAAAATGTGCGGCCCCAACTGCCTGGGTTTGCTTAATGCCGCCAACGGAGTGATGGCCACCTTTGCCACGGTGCCCATACATGCGGGGCAGGTATCTTCGCGGCTGCTGGGGTTTATCACCCAGAGCGGGGCCTTCGGTGCCGTCATTTATATGCTGGCCACCCAGCGGGGCGTTGGTTTTAATTATTTTGTCAGTGTCGGCAATGAGGCCAGCCTGGAGTTCAGCGATTTTTTGGAATACATGTTATCGGATCCGGAAACCAGGGTAATTGGCGGCTATATGGAAGGGGCCAAGGATGGCGCCAAACTGCGCCGGGTTGCCGAGAAAGCCCTGCAGGTGGGCAAGCCCGTTATATTGATTAAAGTGGGCAAATCCGCTGTGGGTGCCAGGGCCGCCAGTTCCCATACCGGGTCGCTGGCCGGTGCGGACCGGGTTTACGATGCCTTTTTCCGCCAGACCGGTATTATACGCATTGACAGTATGGAAGAATTGGTGGCCCTGGTGGACCTTTTTGCCGGTGGTAAACTGCCTGCAGGTAACCGGGTGGGTATAGTAAGCACCTCGGGTGGGGCCGGGGTGCTGATGGCGGATAAATGTGATGAATTGGGGCTGGTGGTGCCGGAAATATCGCCCCCAAACCGGGAGCATCTGGAAAGTATGCTGCCGGGGTTTGCCTCGGCGCAAAATCCCGTGGATATCACCGGGCAAATAATGAATGACCCGGGATTGCTAAAACAGTGTCTGGAAACAATAGTTAAGGACCCCGGGATACATTCTATACTATCCTTTTTTGCCCTGTCCGGCCCCCGGGCCGAAGAAATGGCCCGTGATATCGTCGAGGTATATAATAGCACCGGTAAACCCATGGTTATGATCACCTGGTGTTCCGAGGGCAATGAATCCAACGTGCATGCCTATAAAATATTAAAACAGGCCGGAATACCCATCATAGAGGAACCCGTGCAGGCGGTGCGGGCACTGGCTTCGCTGGTACAATTCTCCCAAACCCGGCAAAAACGACTGAATGAGGCTCAGTCCGGGCCATACCGGCCGGCCTATGACCGGGATAAAGCGAGGCTGTTGCTGCAACAGCACCCCTTTGGGGAGCGGGAGTCCAAGGCCCTGCTGGCCCACTGCGGTGTTCCGGTGGCCGCGGGGAAAACTGCGGCCACCCCGGAACAGGCCCTGCAAGCAGCCCGGGAGATAGGCTATCCGGTGGTTATGAAGGTGGACGCGCCGCAAATCAAGCATAAAACAGAGGCCGGGGCCGTCCGGTTAAATATTGCTTCGGACGAGGAATTAGTGGCCGCCTTTGCTGAAATAACGGCCAGTGCCCGGCGCTATGCCCCGGATGCCGGGGTGCGGGGCGTGCTGGTGGAGGAAATGCTGCCGCCGGGCACCGAAGTGATTGTGGGCGCGGTGCAGGACCCGGTTTTCGGCCCCACGGTAATGGTGGGTCTGGGAGGGATATTTGTGGAGGCGCTGGAAGATGTGGCTTTCCGGGTAGCCCCCATCACCCGGCAGGACGCCCGGGATATGCTGGCCGAGCTCAAGGGCGGGCGTATCTTACAGGGTCTCAGGGGACGCCCGGCGGCCGACATTGATGCCCTGGTGGATGTGTTGCTCAAAGTATCGGCCCTGGCTGTGGATTTTAAAGAAGAAATAGTGGAGATCGATATCAACCCCCTGCTGGTGTACCCCGCGGGACAGGGTGTCCGGGCCGCGGACGCGCTACTGGTTAAGAAGAACAGTGACGGCATTTAAACAGCTTGTTCGAAAATAACCCTGGTGCCCGCGTGCGCACTGCAAAAGCCGGCCGGCGCGGAGATTATAAACCGAACCCACGCTTTTATAAAAGTCTTTTTGAACACTTTTTAAAACAGGGCTGAAATTTATTCCCCGAGTCAAATATTATATACTAACACCTTTTTCGGTGGTAAAATTAAATTGCGGAAAAATTTAAACCACTGCGTCTTGATAACAACCGTCATGTAGTTTTCAAAAAAGCGCAGCCAGGCCAAAGTGGTCAATGTTTTTCGAGAAGGGAATGTGAAATTTTTGCGCCGGGCCAACAGGATTATCAATGACCCCAGGTATAAAGAATGTATCCAGCGTAACGCTGCGTGCGAGCAAACAAGACGTTTTTGCCGGCATGACCTGCAGCATATGCTGGATGTGGCCCGTATCACCTATATACTGGTGCTGGAGGAGTGTACATCCGGCTCCGGGACGGTGCCCGGTGGGCATAAGGACATATATTTATTGGAAAGGTTAACTGGTAATGAATTGGGAACTGCACAACCGGCTACCGGTGTGGCGGACCTGCTGGGACAAGCCAGGGAAATAATTTATGCTGCAGGCCTCTTGCATGATATGGCCCGCTGGGTGGAATACGAAACCGGCGAAGACCACGCCGTTGCCGGAGCCCGGATGGCCCTTGAAGTGCTGGGCCGTGCGGCATTTAATCCCGCTGAACGAAAAATAATAACCACTGCCATCCGGGAACACCGTTCCGGTGGTCCCGGAGCCAGCCCGCTGGGACAACTTATCTGCCGGGCCGATGACCTGGCTCGCCCCTGCAGCCGCTGTGCGGCCCGGGATGACTGCTACAAGATTGATCGTATGGAAACCGCCGGTATGCTTATTTATTAAAGACGGGCTACCTGTCATAATACCATTGGCTGCTTGCCGCGGGTTAAACCCTTCATACACAATTGCGTGGTGTAAAACCAAATGTTCATCCGGACATCTTGCATCCATCCAAAGGGGGGATATAAACTGTACTTTAATATGCATAACCTGGTGACCATGAGCCGGAAAGGGCTACTTGAAGAGTTCAACAAAATCGGTACCGACCCGGCCGGCGGCGCGGTGATGGCGCCCAAGGCACTGCACCGGCTGGTAAAAATATATGACTTGACACCCAGGCAGGCCAATATAATTAAACAGGAAATGCTGGGCAAGGGCGGTGATGCGGCCGTAGCCCGGGGAGTGGTGGACGCCTCGGTGGAAAAGACCGATGTGCTGCTGATGGGCACTGAAAAACAGTACCGGGCGCTGATTAAAAAATTGCGCATGCAGCCCTTTAAACTGGCCGACCTGGCCGGTGAGCTGGAAGAACTCTTGAAGAACCTGGGGAGGCGTCCTCCCCGGGAGCTTGACTGCCGGGGTAAAAAGCTGCCCCTGGGGGAACGGACGCTGGTGATGGGTATTTTAAATGTTACCCCTGATTCCTTCTCGGACGGTGGCAGGTATAATAACGTTGAGGCTGCTGTTGCCCGCGCCCACCGCATGGTGGAGGAAGGGGCGGATATCATAGACCTGGGGGGTGAATCCACCAGACCCGGCCATAAACCGGTAAGCGTGGAAGAAGAACTGGAGCGGGTGATACCCGTGCTGGAGATACTGGTGCGGGAAATCGACGTGCCCATCAGTATAGATACCACCAAGGCTCCGGTGGCCCAGCGTGCCCTGGAGGTGGGGGCCCACATGATCAACGACCAGTGGTCGCTGCGGGCCGACCCGGACATGGCCTCGGTGGTGGCCCGGTACCGGGTGCCCCTGGTGATGATGCACAACCAGCACCACACGGTGTACCGCGACTTGATTGGTGATATGGTGCAGTTTTTCCGGGAGAGCATCGCCATGGCGGAAGAGGCCGGTATCCCTCGGGAAAACATAATCATTGACCCGGGTATCGGGTTGGGTAAGGATTTTGAACAAAACCTGGAGCTAATGCGCCGCCTGCGGGAGCTGGGCTGTTTGGGGCTACCGGTGCTGCTGGGTACTTCCCGCAAATCCATGATCGGCAAAGTGCTGGACCTTCCCGCCGACCAGCGGGTGGAGGGCACTGCCGCCACCGTGGCCCTGGGCATTGCCCACGGGGCCGATATCGTCCGGGTGCACGACGTCAAGGAAATGGTTCGGGTGGCCCGCATGACCGATGCCATGGTCCGGCGGTAGGACACGGGGACGTTTCGCCTGTCTTAGGACTCGAGGATGTTTCCCTTGTCTTAACCTACGGTCCATTGCGCGCTTTGGGGACACTGGAACTGTTCCCGTGGCCGGCGCTAATCTTTACGGGTTTGTTCGGCAAGTAAGCTTTGGTGGTGCCAGGTGTCGGGTACAAGAAACAATGGAAGGCGATAGCATACATGGATAAAATAATAATGAGCAGTATGACCTTTTACGGGTACCACGGTGTATTGCCCCAGGAACGGGAACTGGGGCAACAGTTCGTGGTGGACCTGGAACTGCAATTGGATTTGCGCGGGCCGGGAAAGACCGATGACCCCGGTCAAACGGTGGATTATGCCGGCGTATACGAAACGGTGCGCCGGGTGGTAACCGGTACGCCCTGTAAACTTATAGAAGCGGTGGCCGAGCAAATTGCCGGCGCGGTGCTGCGGCAATTTGCCGTGCAGCAGGTGCTGGTACGGGTTAAAAAACCCGCCGCCCCGGTGCCGGGGCAGTTTGGTTATATGGCCGTGGAAATTGTTCGCTCTCAAGCTAAGGCGGTGGCCGGGCAGTGAGTGGACAGTATGGTAGGAAAACATTGCCGGGTAAACAGACAGTGCAGTGCTACATTGGCCTGGGCTCCAATATGGGGGACAGCCGGGCCACCATTGCCGAGGCGCTGGAGCGCTTAAGCGAATTGCCGGGTGTGGTGGTGGAAGCCGTAGCCCCCCTTTATCGTACCGCCCCGGTGGGCTATGCAGACCAGGACTACTTTTTAAATACGGTGGCCAGGGTCAATACCACTTTGACTCCCCGGCAGCTTCTGGCCGGCCTGCAGCAAATTGAGAACGACCTGGGCCGGGTGCGGGTGATTCGCTGGGGTCCCCGCACCATTGACCTGGATATTTTGCTTTATGGCCAGCAAACCATTAACGAACCCGATCTGCAGGTGCCCCATCCCCGGATGGGCCAGCGCGCCTTTGTTATGGTACCCCTGGCCGACTTAAACCCGGAAATTGCGGTTGACGGGGAAAGGGCGCGGGTACTGGCCAGGCGCCTGGCCGGGGAACAGGAGATTACCAGGCTGGATTAAACCGGTTTAAACATGACCCCGGACTTGGTCCGGCAATGGAAAAAGTATATCACTAAGATAAAAACCCCCGCCGGGGTCACCGGCGGGGGTTTTTATCCCCGGTGCAGCTACAGTGTATTCCCCGATTGAAGGACTGTTGCCCTATGACGGTTATTTGGATTGTGTTGCAGTGCCGGGCGTTTCACCGGTGTCATAGGGTGAGTAGCATGGTTTGTGCGGGTGGGTTTCACCCGGAGCGGCTTTGACGTAACCTTCGATCATGTGGTCATGGCCTAAGTTGAAACTGGTGCGGAATGAAGCAAAATGGGTGTGCTGGCCGCACGGCAGCATTACGGCCGGGCCGGAACAGGCATTATAAACATGATAATGGCCCCGGTCATAGGTTGTTTGACCAATAATCTGGTGATAATGGCTGGAACCATCCGGTATAGGTGGCCCGGTTACCCCCGGGTGGATGTGACAGTGACCCTCGTTGCAACTGGTCAGGCCGGTATGCTCATGGACATGCATCCGGGCCATATCGTCTGTAAACTGGTAGCCCTGGGTTTTATTTTCCGACATCGGTATACCCCCTGTTTAGTAGTTATCTTATAATATGACATTAATGGGAATATGTTACCGTTTTTGGATGTTATAACCATTGAGCGGGGTGTGGATTGCTTGAACCTCTGTTGTATAGCGCTGGCAAAATAGCAAAAAATATATAGCATAACAATTCAGGGGGGATAAAATATCATGCACCATAAGGTTAGGATTCATTACGACAATAAAAACGGGTTTTTGGAACCGGTGATGTGGGTATGGGTAAGTGACGGGGCTACCCTGGAAAGGGAAGTGGAACCCAGCGGCACGGATGATTTCGGTGTTTATTTCGACCTGTCCTATAACCGCAGCAGTTTTCACTTTATATTCAAAGATGGTAAAGGTGAGGACGTGCCCTGGGAAGAGGAAAAATTCAACCGGTCATTTCACGCCCATCTGGGGCGCGAAATCTGGTCCATGGCGAACAGGCACAATATCTATAATGTTCGCCCGGCGGAGCCCGTGGGTAATATCAAAGATTATTATCGACGGATCAGCCACCTGGTGCCCCGGGGAAATTTTTACCTCCCCGATACCGATGTTTCCGGTCTTGGTGTGACCTCCATGCTGGGAGCGAATTTATTAACCGACGGCACGGTAAATTTCGGCTTCTTCCACCCCTATGCCGCCCGGGTTTACCTGGTGGGAAATTTTAATGACTGGCAGTGCCCGGGACACCCCACGCCCCGGCCTGATAAATTCATTGCCATGGAGCTTTATAACGGTTATTACTACCAGCCCAACATCTGGCTGGCCAGGATAAACCCCGAAACAGACTCCCCCATCGAGTATAAATTCTATATCCAGGGCGGTACTGTCGAAAATGAACGATATGTAACCGACCCCTACACCAGGTTGTTCAGCGATGATTATAAATATCGCAATGCCGTGGTGGTGGACCCGACCAAATTCGAGTGGACCGATGGAGACTGGAAAACTCCGGATATCAAGGATTTGATCCTTTATGAATTAAATATTTACGGCTTTACCGATAACGACCCCGAAATACCCGAAGATATCCAGGGCACCTTCAAAGGGGTTACCAAGCGTATCAAGGACGGTTATTTTAATAAACTGGGCGTAACCGCCCTGGCGTTAATGCCCACGGCGGAAGTACCCGTGAAGCGGGGGCTGGGTTACGAGCCCTGCACCTTTATGGCCGTGGAAAAGGACTTCGGCACCCCGGATGACTTCCGGGAAATGGTCAATGAAGCCCACCGGCACGGCCTGGCTGTGATAATGGACCAGGTGTTCAACCATACCTCCAACGATTTCAACCCTCTATGGAACCTCATTGACGACGGCTCCGGCGACGGCGGTTTTTATTTTGCGGGCAAGACCATGTGGGGTAATAAAGTGGCCACGGGAAAAGACGAAGTGGATAACATGCTTATTGATTCCTGCAAATTGTTTATCAAGGAATACCATATTGACGGTTTCCGGTTTGACGCTACCCACAGTTACTTTTTAAACCATAAACTACTTCACCGGCTGGCCCATGAAATCAAAGACAAGGGTTTTAAACCCGATTGTATTATGATTGCCGAGAATTTGCCCAATGAAAAGGACCTGAATATTGAAGGCTACAACGGTTATGCCCAGTGGTCCAACCTTTTTCACGACAAAGTAAAGGCCCTGCTGCGGGAAGGGGTATTCGAAGGGGTGGGCAATGGTACGGATCACCTGGGCAGCATGATTTATTTCAGTAAAGACAGGTTTGCCGCCCATACCAACAATGTGATCAATTACTGCGAGAGCCATGACGAGAACAGCGTGCAATATGAAGTGGCCACAGGCGGGAAGCATTTACAGGAACCCAAAATTAAAGAAAGAAAGGCCCGCCTGGGGTTGATGACCACCATGGTGGCACTGGGGCAGCCCATGATCTATATGGGCCAGGAATACGGTGTGGAAAGGGAAAGAAACCGGATCAAGGTAAGCTGGAGTAAATATGCCGGTGACAACAATAGCTTTTACCGGTGGGCCCGGGCGCTGATCAACCTGCGCAAGAGATATGAAGCACTGAGGATCAGCGGGTATAACCCCATCGAAGAGGGTAAATTCAGCTGGCTGGTGGGTCCCTGGATGGATAGCAACAGGGGCGGCCATAAAAGGGTGGTGGGTTGGAAGGTAAAGAACGACAAGGACCCGGCGGAGCAAATACTGGTTATGCTTAATTTTGAAGGCCACGATGTTCCCTTGCATGTGCCCTTTGGCCCGGGCCGGTGGGTCAAACTGGGTGACATCGATCATATCAATGACCTGCCGCCTTACGGCAACAAGGACCCCCGGGACCCGGACAGTATCATAATTGACGACAACGGGCAGGCACAGCATTTTGTGCTGCCCCCTTATAGCGGGTTTATTTATAAATACCAGCCGGCCTGACCAAAGCGGCCCGCTTTGGGCCATGAAACGAGTAAACGATAGAAACAAGTTAAAAGTAAAATTAATACAATTGGATAAAAACCTGCAGAGGTGACCAAATGAAAAATGTATATGTAATACTGGCCTTTCATGCCCATGAACTGCTGTGGGATCTGCCGGAAACCCTGTTGACTTACCTGGACGAGAAAAACCCCATGAAGGAATCCTTTCTGGATGAAAACTACCTGAAAAAAAGGAAAAAAGAAGGGCGGGATATTTACTCCCTGTGCAGTAAACTGGGGGACACCCTCGATGCGCCAATGTGCGTGGAATATACCAACGAGCTTTTGGTACAGGTCAAAGACGTCATGCCCGGGTCATTTGCTAACTTAAAGGAGGATTACGGACGGGGCAGGCTGCACCCAATATACGGCCATGCCCATCATGCCCATAACGCACTGCTGCGCCCCGAAGAAATCACCCAGGAAATTGTCTGGAACCGGCAATACCTGCATAACTGTATGCAGGTGCCTTACCCCAAGTATAACGGGCTATTTCCGCCGGAGGATTCCCTGGTGTACGACAAGATGGAAGCCATAGCAAAGGCCAATATCGATTATGTTATATTCCCCCACCTGGATGAAAACAAGACCTGGTTTGAAATGGCAGGTGAAGGGGATTACATTTACCGGCCCTTTATAATCCGCACCGCCCGGAAGAATATTATTGCACTGCCCCGCAACTTCCCCATTTCCCAGGAGATTTGGCGGCCCATTACCAAAATGAAAAGGGATGAGGTAAAATCCCAGGGATACATGCTGGGGGATTTCCCGGTATTTGACAACGAGTACCTGCACGGGGAGCGGGAGGAATACCCCATCGACATGGACACCGGGGTGGGCATTTATAAAGAAGTGCTGCGCCGGGAACTGGAAAGGGCGCCCGAGGGTGGTTTGCTACTGTATGTCCAGGATTTGGAATTGATGGATTTTGGCGATATTGCCCTGGAGATAATGGAAAAGGCCTGGCGGCAAATAATAGCCGAGTCCGGCGACAAGTACAAAGTGCATTTTGTAACCCCCGACCGCTATATTGATGAGGTGCTGGCCCGGGAAGGATTGGACAAGCTTCCGGAAATCAAGTTTAACGAGATATCCTGGGCGCCGGAGATAAGGCTGGTGCTGCGGGCGGATGGTCATTACCCGCCCCTGGGGGCAAGCGGCGCCGGCGGTTATGACACTCGTAAAACCGGGAATTACGACCACCCGCTGGTTTTCTGGGAGAACGGTAAATACTACTGCGGTATATTTGATACTTTGCTGGACAACTTTGGCATATCTACAAATATCCCGGCTAACGTGGAGCAGTTGGGCGAAACCCGGTACGACCTGGCCCGGCAAAGCCTGGACAGCCAGGCGGTACTTTACTTGCGGTTGATGAAAAGAGCCTGTAACTGGGGTTGGCGGCCGACGGAGGGCAGGCAAAAGCGGCCCTGCCTGCTGGGGTATTTACTGGCGGGTATTTTACTGGATAAACTGCAGCAATCTCCATCTTATATAAATTTAAGCCGGCAATATAAAGAGATTGCTTCCCGCAACTTTGTGGGACTTTGTGAAACCCTGAAAGTGTTTATCGATAACCGCCTTAACTACCTGCGCTATGGTTTGGACCAATACGCCAGGGAAAAGGGGAAGGACTTGCAGGCAGTCTACGCCTTATTCGACCCGGTTGAACAATGGAAGGAGATGGCCCTGGACAGAGCCCGGCAGATGTTTGTTGTTAACCGGCGGGGGGCGGCGGGATTGGAGGATTTCCTAAAACTGCTGCGGGAGTATTCCCAGGGTGTATACATGGCCACGGATTATATCCAGGCCATCTGGTCCAAGAGCCCGGACACCGAATACCTGGTGGATAAAATGTACCATTACCTGTATAAAATTTACCCGCCCCTGTTTCCGGCCATGCTGGATAAAATCGATGCCATGGATGAACAGGATGTGGAAGATTACTTTTTGCGCCGTGAAAAGCCCCGCGGGGAAACAACGGGGGTGCCCTTTAAGCTGAACCGGCAAGGGGATCAACAGGAGCTTTATATGCAATAAATACAAAACGTTGCTAAAAAGCCGGGCTGGTCACCCGGCTTTTTTGTGCATTCTATCTTAAAAAATTTCTTGAAGGGTTCGTACAAAGTCCATTTTAAATTTAGCGCCGGTTTGGCTTTCTTTCAACACCCGTTACCAAAGTTAATTCACCGGACAAATTCTTTAATTTGATACTGTTCCCGGTATTGTTCCCGCGCTTTCCCAGATGACCACCTGTCCCGGGCGTAAAACACCTTCCTTTGTCTCGTTTTCCCCACCGTAGGAAGGGCACAGGGAATTAATAATCTCCCGGCCCGGCACATCCTGAATAACAACATCGCCGGTTCCCAGGTTAAACATGCCCGTTAGCTTTATATTCCGGTTCCACCGGGTTATTTTGACCACCCGGCTGTTATCGTCCACCTCCACCTGCAAGTTGTTTTTGTCCAGGTTTTTTAACACCGGATGGGAAGTGCGCAGGGCAATTAAATCCCTGTAAAAGTTAAAAAGCTTTTGCTGCTGCTTTTCCCAACGATTATTGGGGGTTAATTTTGATTTATAAAAGGACCGGGGATCCTGGGGATCGGGCACATTTTCCCAGGTAAAACCGGCAAATTCCTTTTTTCTACCCCGGGATACAGCCCTTTGCAAAACGGGATCCTGGTAATCGGTAAAAAACAAAAAGGGGTTTTTCTCCCCGTATTCTTCCCCCATAAAAATCATGGGCAGGTAAGCTGAAAAAAACAACAACCCGGCGGCTGCCTTTAAATAAGGAAATTCCACCAGGGTGGCAAGCCGGTCCCCCCGGGCCCTGTTGCCCACCTGGTCGTGGTTCTGTATGGCCACCAAAAACTGCCGGCCCGGGCGCGCCGAACCGTCCGTTCCCCGGGGCTTGCCCCAGAATTTTGAAAACTGGCCGGTATATAGATAGTTTTTGTACACCTTCTCCAAATCTTTAACCCGCCCGTAATCCATGTAATACCCTTCCCGCTCTCCGGTGAGTACCGTGTGGATACAATGGTGAAAATCATCCATCCACTGGGCATCCATGCCCAGGCCGCCTTGATCCAGGGGGGTAATGAGGCGGGCATTGTTTTCATCACTTTCGGCAATAATAAATTTTTCCCGGTTTTGTTTAGTGGCAATGTTTTTGGCCACCAGGCTTATTTCCTGCAAAATGTGGATGGGGCTTGAGTCTTTGATGGCATGTACCGCGTCCAGTCTCAACCCGTCAAAATGGTAAACCTCCAACCAGTACCGGACACTGTCCAAAACCATTTTTCGGGTATATTCGCTATAAAGGTCATCGAAATTAACTGCCTTCCCCCAGGGCGTTTCGTGCTTGCCCGTGAAATAAGGACCGTAAAGCGGCAGATAATTTCCCTCCGGGCCGAAATGGTTATAGACAACATCCAGAATAACCGCCAGGTTCTTTTGGTGGCAAAGATCAACCAGGCGTTTTAAATCACCAGGAGTGCCGTAATTGTGATTAACGCTGAAAAGGTTTACCCCGTCATACCCCCAATTCCACCTGCCGGGGGTCTGGGTCACGGGCATCAGCTCAATGGCGCCCACCCCCAATTCCACAAGATAGTCCAATTTTTCGGCAACACCGGTAAAGGTACCGGTGGCGGAAAAGGTACCCACGTGAATTTCCATGATCACCAGTTCATTAAGGTTTCTGCCCTGCCAAAGGCCGTCCCGCCACCGGTATTTTTCGTGGTCCACCAGCTGGGAAAAACCGTGCACGCCCAGGGGCTGGTAACAGGAATAGGGATCGGGGTACTCCTGCTCGTCGTCTAACTTAAACTTGTATAAAAGCTCCAGTCCCATACCTTCGATGGTGGTGCTGTATACATGGGGCGTTTCCTCAACCATGGGAATTTCGGTTTTTTTATCGCCCGCTTTTACCACAACGCTTACTTTGCGCCTGTTGTGGGCAAAAACTCTAAAAGAAACTGCACTTTTTTCCCGGTTAATAATATTTGCGCCCATTTTGAACATAGTATAGATAGCCCCTTGTGTATTTTTATGGTTAAGTATATCCGTTATAAATAAAAATGATTATAAAGAGGTTATGTCTGTGGAACTAGTAAAAACCGAAGCTAAAAAATATGAAGATTATCTGGCAATTATCGATACCGGCACCAAGGCACAATTAGATTATTTCGTAAATAAAATGCAAGGAAAGAGAATAGCCATGGTGAATGCCACCTCATACGGTGGCGGGGTGGCCGAGATACTTCACTCCATGGTGCCTCTGGGCAAGGATATGGGTTTGGACATGGATTGGTGGGTAATCAAGGGTGCCAACGAGTTTTATAATGTCACCAAGGCATTTCATAATCGCCTGCAGGGAGAGGAGGGGCACCTTAGTTCAGAGGATAAAAAGATTTATCTAAAATACAATGAATTAAACGCCACCACTGTGGAGGCGTGGGATTATGACTTTATCCTTATTCACGACCCCCAGCCCGCAGCGCTGGTGGAGTACCTGGCACCGAAAACCAGGCAAAATGCCAAATGGGTTTGGCGCTGCCATATCGATACCTCTACTCCCAATCCCGAATACTGGAACTTTTTATACAATTACATCAAAAAGTATGATGCTTGTATTTTTACCATGGAAGAATTTGTCCAGGAAAAGGAAAAATTGCGCAACCTTACTTTTATCACCCCGTCAATTGATCCTTTGAGCACAAAGAATTTGGAAATGGATCTCGATGAGGCCAAACAGGTTATTGCGCGGTTCGGGGTCGATATTCATAGACCGCTTATTACTCAGATTTCCCGGTTCGACCCGTGGAAGGACCCGCTGGGGGTAATTGATACTTACAAAATAGTGAAAAAGGAATACCCCAGTGTCCAGCTGGCCCTGGTGGGCTCCATGGCTTCGGATGACCCTGAGGGCTGGGATTACCTGTACCGGACTTTGAGGCGGGCAGGTGAGGATTACGACATTAAAGTGGTAACAAATTTCAACGGTGTGTCCAATCGTGAAGTGAACGCCTTCCAAACCGCTTCGGACGTTATTTTGCAGAAATCCCTGCGGGAAGGCTTCGGGTTGACTGTCTCCGAGGCCTTGTGGAAGGGGACGCCCGTGGTGGGGGGGAACGTAGGCGGTATAAAGTACCAGATAATTGACGGTGTTACCGGGTATCTGGTGGATACCGTGGAGGAATGTGCCGACAAGGTACTGCGCATATTGAGAAACCCCACCCTGGCCCGGGAAATGATGGAGGCGGGCAAGGAAAGGGTGCGCGAGCATTTTTTAATCACCACGCACCTTTTGAATTATGTAAAATTGCTGGACAGGCTGGAGGAGACCGGCAAAGCGGTATGAAATGCTAAGTCCGGGCATATCCAAATTGTGGTATAATGAAACAAAATTAACACATAGAAGCAGGGATTTGAATGGACAAATATCACCGGGTGGTTGAACTGTGGCAGTCTTACCAAATTGCCACCGTCGAGGATTTGGATAAATACCTGGACAGTTTCCGTATCCAACCTTTATATGAATTTTTCAAGTATGAAACCGAAAAAACATGGCGAAAAGCATTGAATCTAGCCAATGGCGTGAGGCGGGGCCGTAAAGGCTTATTGGATATTACATGATCGATACTACAGAAGGAGATTTAGGACATGAACAAGACAGTAATTTGGGGTGCAGGCCAGGGAGGCAAAATGTTGCGCCATCTCCTGGGTTCTGATGTGCAAGTTGTAGCATTCTGTGATAATAACAAGAAATTGCATGGAACTATGGTTGAGGGCATACCTGTTGTTAACGTAGAGAGGCTCAAGGAGATACAACCTGATTGTGTGTACATAGCGATTCTTAATAAAGAAGCCTGTCTCCAGGTAAGGGAGCAGTTAATAAATCTTGCAATCAACTGCCGGATCACCAGCATTACCGAATTTCGGGAACAGTTTGATATCAGGCTTGCAGTTTTAAGGCTTATAGCGAAAGAGATCAAAAATCGTAATATTGAAGGAGCCCTGGCGGAACTGGGAGTATTTCAGGGTAAGTTCGCGGCAGAAATGAACAGGATATTCCCTGACAGAAAAATATATTTGTTTGATACCTTTGAAGGCTTTGACGAGCGGGATATAAAAATTGAAAGTGAAAATGAATATTCCCGTGCTAAAACAGGAAAGTTCAGCGATACCAGCGTGGAAATGGTTTGCAGCATGCTGCCTTTTCCGGAACAGGCCATCATAAAGAAAGGGTACTTTCCAAATACTGCGGAAGGCCTGGTGGAAGAATTTGCACTGGTAAGCCTGGATGCAGATTTGTACCAGCCCACGTATGAGGGCTTGAAATACTTTCACCCCCGGGTGACCAAGGGCGGGTACATTATTATTCATGATTATAATAGTGCACAGTTTTCCGGTGCAGGTAAGGCGGTGGACCGTTATTGCAGGGAGAATAATATTTTTGTTGTTCCCCTTTGCGATTTGCATGGCAGCGCCGTAATTGTCAAAACTTAAAACGTAAAAGCCCGCGATAAAATATAAGGATAAGAACTATTCTGGTTCATTGGACTACTTTGTTTATTAAAATTTCCCTTTTGGATAATGGGCTTATGTGCTACAGTAAACTGTCAAATGGTATAATATATTGTAGTATAACTAAAAAAATTATTATTCTTTTTCATTTAATGAAAGGAGTGAATCCCATTGAACTTTGTCAGGAAAGTTGCGAATAGCAATATATTAGCAAGCATAATAGATATACCCGAAAGCCTAAGGAATAAAAAAGTTGAGATACTAATTTTACCCTATGAAAATGAGCATGGGGAAGCTGGCATAGACCAGACACCGAAAAGAGCCAGAGGCTTATTAGAGCAGTACAAAAACAAGGGACTGCAGGCTTTGGAAGATGGTGCATGGGCAAAAGCGGCAGTGGATAAACATGAAAATAGTTGATGCCAATATTGTTTTAAGGTATTTATTAAACGATTCGGATGATTTATCAGAGAAGGCCGCCGAAATACTTGAGAATGATATGGTCTTTCTTCCGAATGAAGTTATAGCAGAGATTGTTTATGTGTTGGAAAAGCTTTATAAAGTGGAAAGGAGGAAAATAACCAGCGTATTATTAGAGCTTTTTGAATATTGTAATTTAGAAGTTAGCGACTTTGGAATGATTGAGGAGGCGTTAAAGGTTTACGCCGAGAGGAAATTGGATTTTGTAGATACATTATTATATGCCTACCACAAGTTGGGAAAATATCAGGTATATACTTTTGATAAAAAGCTGAATAGATTGTTGGAATCTACGGAAAATCTTTATGAGTAATAAGCTTATATTTCCTAACCATATGGATAATGTTACCAATCATATCTACTAGAACTACAATGAAAAGTTAAAAAGCCCTTCCAAGCCCTTGTCTCACGCGGGTTTTCGGGGTTTTTACAGTTTTATGGTGCAGGCAGGGCGGTGGACCGTTATTGCAGGGAGAATAATATTTTTGTTGTTCTCCTTTGCGATTTGAATGGCAGCGCTGTAATTGTCAAAAGCTGAAACGTAAAAGCCTGCTAATATAGAAATCCAAAAAATTTCCCACCCCATGAAGGATTTTCCAAGAAAATATCGAAGACTGTAAATAACAACGTAGACATGACAGGAATCATGTTCTACGTTGTTTTTTTTCAATACCTGTACTAATCAAGGGGAGGGGAAATGTTTTGAGCGGTTCAAGGGTAAAAAGAATTATTTCGCTGGCGATGGGGCTGATTTTTCTGTTCACAGTGGCTATGCCGGGAGCAGGTTTTTCAGCTGACAATGACTATGCAAAGTTTAGCAGTAGCTACAGTTATATTAAATCTGGTGAAGCACAAAATGCAGGAACTACAACGGTGCAGGCCAAAGCATACGCGGATAATGTCGATGCAATTCAGATTAAGTTAACATTGCCCTCAGGTGTTGAATTCACCGACAAGCCAGACAGAGAAGACATCGGAGCCGATAAATTTGTGCAAGTGGCGGAATTCGAACCTATGACCGGAATGGATTCTATCTTTATTAAATCTGATTCCAGCAGTATAACTCTTAGAGGGAAAGCTGATAATTGGACTGCAGGGGTCGATAATTCAAAAGTAACACTGAAGGTTACGCCATAGAAAACGGATACAGTTTTTCTTTCACCACTAAAGACCGGTACGACTTTTCCATCATGTTGGGTAAAGGGTGGAACTTAATTTCAGTGCCTAAGCTCGTAAAAAATGTGTATTTGCAGGAGGAAGATATAGAGGCCTGGCTTTCGCACGCTGTAATTAATGGAGATGCTGGTTGGCTATATAAGGAAGAAGATATTAGATCTGAAATGCATAATCCGGCCAGTGCCGTTTTTATCAAAACATCAAAACCAACGCTAATTGGATTTGATTGGAAGGAAGATTATGACCCCCAAGACACTTTTGCATCCAAGGATATAATTAAAGGGTGGAACCTGATAGGAACTGGTACCGATGGTAACCTGAAAAACATTTTAAGTAACTTGAGATACCATAATGGAAGTGGTGTAACCAGCATTTTTGCGCCCAATGTATTTAACAGCAATAAACAAAGAGGCTATAGTTATAATTGGTACGAGTCACCATTGGATTTAACTGACTGGCAGAAAAATAATTTTATGTATCGCTTGGATGGATACTGGATATACCTTTGTGGAGAAGACCGTGAATACTCTACTGTGATAGATCCTGGGGAAATCGTACCAATTCCCGGCGGTGGGAGAGGGAGCGGTGGTTCTAGTCCCTCACCTACTTTGCACCAATAAATTTAAAAGAAAGGATCATTGCAGATGAGGAAATTATTGGGCGTTGTTGCCCTGGCTTTGCTATTAGTAACCGGCCTTGTTATTAATGCACAGGCTCAAGGTACCCCCCCTGTTTTGCCCGCATTGTGCTATGGAGAAGTATATATTAATGGAGAGCCCGCACCGGTTGGCACAGAAGTGATTGCCAAGGTGGATAATGATGTTGTGGCTACCATTTTAATAACTGAACGCGGGTGGTTCGGGGGGCCGGGGTTAAAAACAAAGCTGCCGGTAGTTGGCAATGACCTGAGCGGTAAAATTGTTGAATTCTATGTAAGCGGCACTGTTAGGGGGCAAAGATTTGATAATGTTAAGGCCGGCCAGGTGGAGTATTGGGGAAACGGTGAGGTTAAGCAGTTAAGCCTTTCCGCCGAAGTTGCAATTAAGCCCGCCCCATCGACTGGCGATGGAGGTAGCTCAGGTGGTGGGGGCAATGGAGGTGAAAGCAAGTTACCCCCGGCTTCGCAAACGCTGGTTCCATCAATGCTGTCTGATTATGTCAAGACAGAAGCAGATGCGCAAATAAATAATGTTTTCGCAAAAACAGGCTAAGCAGTGCTCATTTTGTCTAATACAGACGAAAAGGCGCAGATCAGTTCGGGAATTTTGGAGGTTTTAGCAAAGGAAAGCAAATCTTTGACGATTCAAAAAGAAGGAATATCGCTTGAGTTTTCGCCCCAGTCATTGATCAACCAAGAAATAAAAGATGAGCTAAAGGAAAATATAGTTGGGATTGAAATAGGAATTAAGGAAATACCAGCCGAGGAACGAGCCAAAATTCTAGCTCAAGCTGAAATAGGTCAAGGAAATAATTTTTTTGATGTTGGCGGAAGAATATTTGAATTATCAATGGAAGTTGTCTTAAATAATAGTCAAGCGTCTACGGGCGAAATAAGTAATCAATTTGGTGATCCTGTGGCAGTGACAATTGACCTTTCAGATGCGAAGATAGCAGAGGAGGACATTAGTAAGCTAACTGGTATTAGGTATGAAAAAAATGAAAACGATTTAATTGTAGCGATTAAGTTAGGCGGGGTCTATAATCCAGATACTAAAAAATTTACTTTTTACACCGATAAATTCAGCATGTACGGTGTTCTAAAGTCTCAAGAATTAAAGCAAGTTAACTTAAAAATCGGGGAAAAAATAATTAAAGTGAATGAAGTAGTAAAACATATTGATGTGGCCCCTGCAATTATTAATAATAGAACAATGGTCCCCTTGAGGGTTGTTGCGGAGGGGTTAGGCACGGAAGTAGAGTGGATAAGCAGTAATAAAACAGTAAATATAAAAATTAAAGATCAGTCTTTAAATATGGTAATTGGAAAAACCATTCCAGGAATCGACTCTCCACCAGTCTTAACCAATAATAGAGTTCTGGTTCCTATTCGCTATATATCTGAATCTCTGGGAGCTCATGTAATGTGGTTTTCCTCCACCCAGTCTGTTCATATAGTTTTATAAGGTATTTGATATTTTATTGGGAATTAGCGCAAAGACCCTTTGAAATTACGTAAGCGTCAATAAACCCCACCTTTCTCGATAGGTGGGGTTTATTGACGCTTACAAATGATTTTACAAATTTATGCATTGGAGTTTTCCACAGGCGTGGTTGTGATAGTTATGCAGGGGTTCGTTAATTTGCAGTCTCCCGCCGTGAAAAAGAAAGAAGACCTGATGCGGTGGGCGGAAGGGAGACTGGGGCATTGAGACAGGTTCACTTTGTCGATACCTCTATACTTTGCTGTTTACTAAGGTTACCCGATTTTTGCGACATATACATGGAAATAGAAGAAGAATTTCTAAGTATTATAGGCTGTGGGGAAACCTTAATTTTGCCTGTTGCCAGTATTATTGAAACTGGTAACCATAAGCCCGTGACAAGCTCATAGATTTTTCCGGTGAACATGTTGGCGAGATCGAATGAACCCGGCCACGGCAAAGGGGTCGGAGCTGATCACGCCGGTGGCAAACAACTCCATGGCGCCGAAATCCGCGGTGCGGTTGAACACATTACCCCGGTCCACCAGGCGGGCCATTACGGGGAAACCTTGCCAGCCGGCGGTTACCGCTTCCCCCGCCAGTGGTGGAAGGTAAACAGCCACGTTGAAACTTTGCAGGCCGGCCTGCTGTTGGAGCCGGTTCAACACCCGGCATACCGCCCGGCCAACCAGCCCCAGTTTATCCAATGTTGCCCGGCCCGGGGGCAGTAATATCCAAACTTCTTTCTCCTTTACGGGGGTAAGTATGGACATTAGCCCGGTTTCCCCTTCGGCCCAACCCAGTTCCAGTGCTTTATACAGGTTATATAAATCATGAAAGTAATTATTGCCATAGTGGCGGGCGTACTCGAGACTGCACTGCCGCAGCTGTTCCACCTTGGAATAATGACGTTGGGGGGTTACGGTCAACTGGAGATGCCCGTGGACCACGGAAGAACCGGCGGGCCACAGGCAGTTCCACATCAAAAAGGGGTAAAACGTCGTGTCATGACCGCCTTTCGACGCTGCACAGGCCTGCACCTCCCGGAACCACCGGGCCGCCACCCGGAAATAATCCTCCACCATGTCTTCATTGAACCTCAGCGGGTGGTGTTCCCGGGGGATGATTAAACTATGGTAACCGTCATATTTAGTCAGATTGGCTGCTGTGATACAATATTTCCCCCGTATGCGCCCGAAACTGTCCCCCGGGGTGCGCTCCTCCGGTATGCAAAAGGGGCAACCCCGCCGGTGTTCTTCAACCAACGCATCCAGTTCTTGTTCGGAAAAACGAGTCACGGGGCGTTTGCTCCGGAGGTTGTTGAACAACGCCCCTTCCCCGGTGACCAAATTGGTCACCCGGACAATTTTCT
This sequence comes from Desulfallas thermosapovorans DSM 6562, assembly GCF_008124625.1. NCBI lineage: Bacteria > Bacillati > Bacillota > Clostridia > Eubacteriales > Desulfallaceae > Desulfallas > Desulfallas thermosapovorans. The sequence goes on along the minus strand of NZ_VNHM01000003.1, from coordinate 97,458 downwards.
GGTTTTCCACTTCGGATGTGCTGCCGAACTTTTTCTCCACCCAGCTGCGCATCTCTGAAACCAGTTCGAGTTTGCCTTCCAGAACATCTACGGTATAAATCCTCTGCCACAACTTTTTTTCCCGGGCGGGGAGTTTTTCCGCCATCCGGGGTAACTCGAAGACCTGCATGTGACAACTCCTTAATCAAACCGCCTGTAGAGGCGAATTATTCATCAAAATTGGTAATGTAAAATAGTTTTTGTTAAACTTGATTAAATTATAGCACTGTAAAGCGGCACCAATGCTTTTGAAAAAACTCCGTTGTGATATAATTTAATCTAAATATTGGCCCGGTGGTAAGGCCCAAACGGGGTGAGGGTTTTGCCCGGCCAGTTAAGATTTAAGGTTTAAAATGCACAGTTTTATGGTGCAGGCAAGGCGGTGGACCGTTATTGCAGGGAGAATAATATTTTTGTTGTTCCCCTTTGCGATTTGCATGGCAGCGCCGTAATTGTCAAAACCTAAACGTAAAAGCCCGCGATAAAATATAGAGATAAGAATTATTCCGCGCCCATTGGGCAACTTTGTTTAGTGCTTGTACTGGTTTGCCGGTAAAGCAAAAATCCCTGCCAGTGTTCAAAACCTGGCAGGGATTTTGTGTTTAATTAAAAATACAATCGGCTGTCTTGGCATGCATATATTGAATAATGTCAGTATTTTGCAGGATTTTCTAATATTTATCCGAAGTAATAAGTGTACAAAGGGATACATAGTTTAACAAAAATCACCTTTATAATACATAAAACCGCGCAGGGAGGTTTAAGGCCGTTATGCGTTTGGAGGACTTGACCCGTGGTACACTGGTCAAGGGCATTTTACCCGGTACCGTCGTTACCATAATTGATGCCCGCTGGTACGGCACCGCGGCGGTGGAAATTACATATAAAGATCACCGCGGCCGGACCGGCCAGGAACTGCTGTACCGGGACAGGGAACCGGGGCTTGAACTGGTCTCTCCCGGGCAAACCTGGCAATTGAACGCGGACGGGGCCAGGTTCCGGCTGGCTTCCGAGGCCCACCGCATAAGACTGGCCCACCTTTTCGATTCCCTGCTGGCTATCCATACCTCCGAGGTGGAGCCGCTGCCGCACCAAATCACCGCTGTTTACGATACCATGTTATCCCGGCAGCCCCTGCGTTTTTTGCTGGCGGACGACCCCGGGGCGGGCAAAACCATCATGGCCGGCCTGTTAATCCGGGAACTGGTTATCCGGGGAGACTTGAAACGCTGCCTTATTTGCGCCCCCGGCGGGCTGGTGGAACAATGGCAGGATGAACTGGCCCGCCGGTTTCACCTGTCCTTTGCCATTATCTCCAGACAAACATTCCAGGAAAGCCCCGGCGGGAACCCCTTTCAAGAGAAAAACCTGGTTTTGTGCCGCCTGGATTACCTGAGCCGGAATGACGATGTGCAGGAAAAATTGCGACAAACCGGCTGGGACTTGATTATTGTGGACGAAGCGCATAAAATGAGCGCCTCCTTTTTCGGGGGCGAGGTTAAAGCCACCAAGCGCTACCGGTTGGGTAAGCTGCTGTCCACCTTGACCCGTCACTTTTTATTGCTGACGGCCACTCCCCACAACGGTAAAGAGGAAGATTTCCAGTTGTTTATGGCTCTTCTGGACGGGGACCGGTTTGAGGGCAAATTCCGCGACGGTGTCCATGTGGTGGATACATCCGATTTAATGACCCGCCCTATTACGACAACATCGGCTATGCCGACCTGGCGGATTTCTTTTATGTCTGGCTCAGGCCGGTATTAAAGGATATTTACCCCGGGTTGTTCCGCACCATGCTGACCCCGAAATATGAAGAACTGGTGGCCACGCCTTATCGTTTCGGGGGCAGCAGGGATAAGGCCAGGGAACACTTTGAGCAGGGTTTGCAGAAAACATTCCGGCAAATGCGCGAAAAGGCCAACCCGGCGTACCCGGTGACGGTATATTATGCCTTCAAACAGGCCGAAACAGAACGTGCCTCGACCGGGGGTGGCGGCAACCAAAGCGTGGTATCCACGGGTTGGGAGACCATGCTCAACGGTTTGGTGGAGGCGGGTTTTCAAATTACCGGCACCTGGCCCATGCGCACCGAACTCTCCAATCGCCCGGTGGCTTCGGGTACCAACGCCCTGGCCTCGTCCATCGTGCTGGTCTGCCGCCCGCGCCCGGCCGGGGCCCCGGTGGCCACCCGGCGGGAATTGCTTTCGGCCCTGCAGAGGCAATTACCCAGGGCCTTAAAAAGCTTGCAAAGGAGCAGCATTGCCCCGGTGGATTTGGCCCAGGCCGCCATCGGGCCGGGTATGGCAATATTTTCCTCCTACAGTAAAGTGCTGGAGGCCGACGGCTCCCCCATGGGGGTGCGCACCGCCCTGGCCCTGATTAACCAGGTGCTGGATGAATACCTGGCCGAGCAGGAGGGGGAGTATGATGCCGACACCCGCTGGGCGCTGGCCTGGTTTGAACAATACGGCATGCGGGAAGGTTCCTTCGGGGACGCAGAAACCCTTTCCAAGGCCAAAAATACCAGCGTGGAAGGTTTGGTGGCGGCCGGTATATTAAGTGCCCGGGGCGGCAAGGTAAGGCTTTTGGACCGCCGGGAGTACCCCGTCGACTGGGACCCCGCCCGGGACAATCGCCTGACGGTTTGGGAAGCGGTGCAGCACATGATCATCACGCTGGAGCGTTCCGGTGAAGAGGCGGCGGCCCGTTTACTCAAAGAACTGGGTGTTTTGGCGGAACCGGTGCGGGAACTGGCCTACCGGCTCTTTAACATTTGCGAGCGCAACGGCTGGTCCGGGGAAGCTTTGGCCTATAACGCCCTGGTGGTGGCCTGGCCCGGTTTGTTGGAACTGGCCGCGCAAATACCCGGCGCTCCCCGGCAGGGGCAATTATTTTAGTTTACTTTTATAAATAAAAGTGGTGATTTTCTATGTCTTACAGCAACCTTGAGCGGGTCGGCAAAGGTTTGGAAGTATTGAGAAGGGGCCTTGGTCCTTACATAGCCAGGGAGCTTAAAGCAAAATGGGGCCGGCGGTGGTGGCAGATTGTTTCCGAAACATCACTGACCGGTACGGTGGGGTTGGAAAGTAAAAGAGAAGGTCAGGATGCCGATGAAGCATACGCCAAACTGGATGTTCAGGCGCTGCTGGTGTTGATGTGGAACAACTGGAACGAGGTTTTCCAGGTTAAGCTGGGGCATACCGGGCGCAGTTATGTCAGTGAATTGAGAGAAGTGCGCAACCGCTGGGCGCACCAGCAGCCCTTTACCGTCGATGACGCATACCGGGCTCTGGACACTATTACCCGGCTGCTGGAAGCGGTATCCTCGGAATATGCTTTGTTGAGTAAAAAGCTCAGCCGTGATTTATTGAGGCAAAGGTTTGATGACGAGGCCAAAAAAGCGAAAAAAAAGAGTGCCCGGGAAGTTATCCAAACCGGCACCATACCCGGTTTGAAGCCCTGGCGTGAAGTAATCACCCCCCATCCCGATGTGGCCTCTGGCCGGTACCAGCAGGCTGAATTTGCCGCTGATTTGGCCCAGGTGTTACACAACGAAGCTGAAATGGAATACCAGGATCCGGCTGAATTCTTTAAGCGCACTTATTTGACCGAGGGTTTGTCCCATTTATTGAAAATGGCCATTGAGCGCCTGTCGGGAATGGGCGGGGATCCGGTGGTCCAGTTACAGACCTCCTTTGGCGGCGGTAAAACCCACTCCATGCTGGCCCTTTACCACCTGGTGGGGGGACAGATCGCCCCCGGGCAAATCCCCGGCCTGGAACCCATATTGACCAAACTTGGTTTAAGCCAGGTGCCCATATGCAACCGGGCGGTTATAGTGGGCACTGACTTTTCCGTGGCCCAGCCGCGGCAAAAACCCGACGGTACACTGGTTAATACATTGTGGGGGGAGATAGCTTATCAGCTTGGCGGGCCGAAAGCCTATGCCATCGTGGCCAGGGAGGACAGGCAGGGGGTTTCGCCCGGTTCCGGGGTTATTAAGCAGTTACTGGATACATATGGCCCTGCCCTGGTATTGATTGACGAATGGGTGGCCTTTGCCCGTAATATTTATGGTGTCAGTGGTTTATGCGCCGGTAGTTTTGATGCCAACATGACCTTTGCCCAGGCCCTTACCGAAGGGGCCAAGCGTTCCCGGCAGTCCATGGTGGTTACCAGCATACCGGCCTCAGACATAGAAATTGGCGGTGAAGGTGGCCAGGCGGCCCTGGAAAGATTGCAGAACACCTTTGGCCGCCTGGAATCGGTGTGGAAGCCCGCAGCAATGGAGGAAAGTTTTGAAATAGTACGGCGCCGGTTATTTACCTCTAACATTGATTATGCCGCCAGGGATGCGGTCATTAACACCTTCATAAAAATGTACCGGGAGCAGCAAAAGGAATTCCCCCGGGAATGCAGTGAAAGTGATTACCAGCGCCGGATGGTCATTGCCTATCCCGTGCACCCGGAGTTGTTCGACCGGTTATACCAGGACTGGTCCACTTTGGAGCGGTTCCAGCGTACCCGGGGAGTGCTGCGGTTGATGGCTGCCGCCATCCACCAGTTGTGGGAGCGGGAGGATAAATCCCTTTTGATCATGCCCGGCACAATACCCCTGGACAGCCCGCCGGTGCGGCATGAAATGACCAGGTATTTACCTGATGGATGGCCCGCTGTCATCGATGCCGATATTGATGGCCCCGTATCAAGACCCCTTGCCCTGGACAGGGAAAACCCCAACATGGGCCGTTACTCCGCCTGCCGCCGGGTAGCCCGCACGGTTTTTATCGGCAGTGCTCCATCCGTGGCCGCCCAGCGGGTCAGGGGGCTGGAGGAGGTGCGGTTAAAACTGGGCTGTGTACAGCCCGGTGAAGCAACAGCCACCTTTGGGGATGCGTTGCGCCGCCTGGTGGACCAGTTAACTTACCTGTACAGCGACAACACCCGGTTCTGGTTTGACACCCGGCCCAGTGTCAATCGCCTGGCGGCGGACCGGGCGGAACAGCTGGTTGATTACGCTGATGAGGAGATTAAAAAGCGGCTGTTGAAAATCAAGGACAAAGGTGATTTTGCCGGCGTGCACATGGCGCCGGGCAGTAGCGCCGATGTTGCGGATGAGCAATATACCCGGCTGGTGGTCCTGGACCATAAACATTATCATTCCTCCGGCAATGATAATTCACCGGCCCTGCGGGCGGCCAGGGAAATTTTGGAGAGCAGGGGCTCAGGCCCCCGCCAGTACCGCAATACCCTGGTGTTTGTGGCCACCGATAAAAACAGGGTGCCGGAACTGGAACGGGCAGCCAGGCAATACCTGGCCTGGAAGTCCATTGATAAAGAAAAGGAAGAATTAAACCTGGATGCCTTTCAAACCAGGCAGGTGGTATCCAACGTCAAGAGAACCAGTGAAACAGTGGATGCCATAATCCAGGAAGCCTACGCTTATTTACTGGTACCCGTCCAGGAGGGAACCGGTCCCATTGAATGGGAAACTTCACGCATAACCGGCGGCGGTGAAAACATGGTGCTGCGGGCCAACAAAAAGCTGCTCAGTACCCAGCACCTGATTACCAAATGGTCTCCGGCGCTGCTGAGAATGGAGCTGGACCGGTGGTTGTGGAAAGAAACCCCCCACATTAACATCAAGAATTTATGGGGTTATTTGACCACGTATTGTTATTTGCCCCGGCTGAAGGATGAAACTGTGTTGATGCAGGCCATCAACGAGGGTATCTGCGGCCTGGAATATTTTGCTTATGCCGCCAACATAACTGGTGATGGAAGATACCAGGGCTTGAAGATAGGCCAGGTGTTGCCCACCGGGCAGTTATACCTGGATAGTATCAGTTTGCTGGTAAAACCCGAAGTGGCTTTGAAACAAATTGAGGAGGAAAAAAGGCAGCGGGAGCAGGCCGCGGAAAAAGCCCGGGGTGGCCCCGGCTATACTATAAGACCGGATGATGGTAAAGATGGTGTAGAAGAATCGAAACGCCCGGGAATTGGTGGCGAGCCGGATGGCGAATTGAATGAAGGGAAGGATACCGGTCAGGAATCCCCTGCCAGGCCCAAGCGCTTTTACGGCAGCGTGACCCTGGATAGTACCAGGGTGGGACGGGACGCCGGCACCATTGCCCAGGAAGTAATCGCCCATTTAACCTCGCTCATGGGCGCCAGTGTGGAAATAACCCTGGATATTGCGGCCACCATTCCCGACGGGGCACCTGATGATGTGGTGAGAACCGTGACGGAAAATTGTCGCACGCTGAAGTTTAGGGTGCATGGATTTGAAGAAGAGTGAAGGGTGGGTGCAGTTTGAATGGTTTACAGATTGAGAGAATTATAGAGGAATGAAGTGAAATACCCATCAGAGGGCTCCCGCCTCTATAGGCGGGAGAGGCTTTACGCCTGTCAAATCATGCACTACATAATATCATATCGGGTGGAAAAAGCTGCCAACTTCCCAGATGAATATGCGGTGGATTTAGTACACCCTTTTAGGCTTGTCTTTAAACCGATTTTGCGGGATGGTGTTGACATTTATGACTTGGAAAGTATTGATATTATAAGGATTGAGGAGGTGACGGATTACCATGGTAAACAAAAAAGATAATGCTCAATTTATGCCAAGCGTTGCAATTCCTCCAGGGGAGACAATCAAAGAAAATATGATCTTTTTAGGAATGAGTCAAAGGGAATTAGCTGCCAGGTTAGATATAACACCAAAACATCTAAGCAACATTATTAATGGTAATGCTCCCATTACCTATGAAACAGCTTTGAAATTAGAAAGGGTTATAGGACCTAGTGCCCAATTTTGGATGAATTTGGAGACTAATTATCAATTAAATAAAGCTAGATTAGAAGAGCAAGAGGAAATAAAATTAGAGTTAGATTTGGAAATTTTAAAGAAGATACCATACAAAGAAATGAGTGAATTTAAATGGGTAAAGGCAACTAGGAATAGGATAGAGAGAGTTCTTAATTGCAGAAGTTTTTTTGGTGTTGCCGAGCTTTCTTCCATAAAAAACTCATATGACGTGGCTTTTAGAATACACAAACAGGTAAGGGAAACATCTGACTATGGGATATTGGCTTGGCTTAGAAAGGCAGAATTGGAAGGGCTAAAGGTGGAAGTGGATAAATACAATAAAAGAAAGCTAGAAAATCTTATTCCTACTTTTAGAAAATTGACATTGAAGAACCCGGCTGAATTTTATCCAGAAATGAAAAGACTATGTGCCGACTTTTAGAAAATTGACATTGAAGAACCCGGCTGAATTTTATCCAGAAATGAAAAGACTATGTGCCGAATGTGGTGTTGCCTTGGTTTTAGTTCCTTATCTCCCAAGAACTTATATATGCGGGGCAACAATATGGAGAAAGAACAAGGCGATACTTGCGTTAAGTGTGAAAGGAAAACGGGCAGATGTATTTTGGTTTACCTTCTTCCACGAACTGGCACATTTAATTAATCACTCGGACAATAGGATCCACATTAGTTATGAAAATGAGGCCGACGATTTAGCTAGTAATTATTTAATTTCGGAAGAGCAGTATAGAGTTTTTATTGATAAATACAATTATAGGGATAAAAGGCAGATAATAAATTATTCCCTTGGGATTGGTATAGCCCCATTTATACTTTTAGGAAGGTTACAACACAATGGATTAATAGGATATCAACATTATAACGACTTAATACCATCTTTTGAAATAGTTGTAAATTAATTAAACTCAAGCCCTAAAGCTAATTTGCTTTTCGGGGCTGTCGCAAAGCCTACCGTACATCTAGTTTTGCTATTCCTTGCTTAAAATCCTTCGGTACAAAACCAAATTTCTTCACCAAAAACTTTATTATAGTCTTCGTAAGGATTATTTTTTTCTCACCTACTTCTATTCCCCGCTCCATGCTTTCTTGCTTAAACAATTGTAAAAGACAAATAAACCCACCTATCGCGAAAGGTGGGGTTTATTTGACGCCTGCCGCCGGAATTAAATTATTTTTTTTCACATGTATGAAAATTATTGATTTTCAATTGGATATTTATTAAGATAATTATAACAAATTTTTATCAATATTTATAATATTTACTTATCAACGGGTGGTTATTTTAATAAAAATTATTTATGACAGCGGCAAGGAGGGCGCGAAACCATGAACCTGTGGGCAGAGATAATGGACCGGTTGCAGCTGACGCTACGGACTAAGCCCCGTGCCCTCAAGCGTCCCATCCGGAGCGCCTATTGCGGAGACCTGTTAAGTGACGTGCTAGCCCACGCCAACCCCGGCGATCTTTGGATCACCATCCATCGCCACCGTAACATTGTGGCGGTGGCCGCCCTGGTTAAGCTCAGCGGTATCATCATTACCGGTGGCCGCACACCGGACCCGGATACCTTGGAAACCGCGGAGCGGGAATGCATCCCTTTGTTTACCACACCCCTGGATAATTTTCAGGCGGCAGGAAAAATTTATGCAATATTATCTGATTATTTTTAATGCAAAAATAGTTAAACGATACCAATTGTCCCAGGAAGACACAACTTGACCAGTTGTTCAACTTATTAACAGATTACATATCCTCGCCGGCTTAAAAGCGGTATTAAAACTTTGCTGCTAAAGCAGTGTAAAACGTGCCCACCGGTTCCAAACACAAACCGGGCGGCTGGCTGGCCCTCGCCTTACGCTGGATTTAGTGGCAAGCAAAAATATTTATAGCATCCTAAAAATCTTAATTGCACAAGGAGGTTGTCATAATGTCAAACGGCTGCACATGCCATGCCCAAGCCCAGTTAACCCCGGAGCACATGGCCCAGGTGGATAAAATAATGGAACCCTACCGTGGCCAGCCGGGCAGCTTGATTCAGGTACTGCATAAAGCCCAAAACGAAGTGGGCTACCTGCCCCGGGAGGTACAGGTGCGGGTGGCCGAGGGGCTGAACGTGCCTTTAACCAAGGTTTACGGGGTGGTATCCTTTTACTCGCTGTTTACCACTAAACCCAAAGGAAAACACAAGATTCACGTTTGCGCGGGTACGGCGTGCTACGTGCGGGGGGCCAATGAGCTGCTGGATAAACTGGAGGAAGATTTGCAAGTCAAACCCGGTGACACCACTGCAGATGGCCGTTTTTCCGTGGATGTGGTCCGCTGCCTGGGTGCCTGTGGCCTGGGGCCGGTGGTTACAGTGGACGATGAAGTGTACGGCAGGGTGAATAACGAGAAGCTGGACGGTATTCTGGCCAAATATAAAAAGGAGTGACCGCCCATGGAAGAATTGTCACAGCACATTTTGGACATTGCCTTTAATTCCCTGGAAGCCGGGGCGACGGAACTGACCATCAGTGTGTGGGAAGACATCAAGCATAATTTGCTCCAATTTGAAGTGCTGGACAACGGTCGAGGCATCACCGCGGAGGATATAACCAAAATACTGGACCCTTTTTATACCACCAAGAGTTTTAAGCGCGTAGGTCTGGGCGTTCCCCTACTGCAGGAGGCGGTGGACCGGTGTGGCGGTAATTTGAAGATTAAAGCGCTGCCCCCGGGCGGCACGTCAGTTACGGCGACCTTTCCCCATGACCACCTGGACCGTGCTCCCCTGGGTGACATCACCGGAACTCTGATCACTCTCATTACAGGCCACCGGCAATTAAACCTGGTTTACCGGCACCGGTACAACAGGCAAACCTTTATTTTTGAAACCCGCCAGCTAAAAACCCTGTTGCGAGGCATTCCCCTGCACACGCCGGAAGTGCTGGTGTGGTTAAAAAATTACCTGAACTTAAAAATTATCGATTTGAGGAGGGAAACCAATGAAGAGTTTGGACGAGCTGGATAAATTACGGCAAAAGCTTCAGCAGGACATGCAAGTGCGGGATAATGACCACGAAGTGAGAGTTACTGTGAGCATGGGCACCTGCGGCATTGCCGCCGGCGCGCGGGAAATAGTGCAGGCCATGTTGGAGGAATTAAAGGAGCAAGGGCTGAACAACGTAGCTCTGACCCAGACCAGCTGTGTGGGCCTCTGCCAGCACGAACCGCTGCTGGAAGTAGCCCGGGGCGGGGAAAAAACTACCTACATCAATGTGGACCGGGAGAAAGCCCGGGAAATCGTGCGCAAACATCTGGTGCAGGGTCAGGTAATCAAGGACTGGACCAACCCGGAAAAATAAGGTAAACAAACACTAAAAATCTAATATAACAAGCCACGGACAATAGGAGGAAAAAGTGATGGAAATGTATCGGTCCCACGTGCTGGTTTGCGCCGGGGCGGGCTGCATATCTTCAGCCTGCAAATCAGTGCAAACCGCGCTAATGGAACATATAGATAAACACGGGCTGGGTAAGGAAGTCAAAGTGGTGGAAACAGGCTGCATGGGCCCCTGCGACCTGGGCCCGGTGGTGATGATTTTCCCGGACGGTGTATTTTACCGCAAGCTTAAACCCGAAGACGCCGCCGAAATTGTCAGCGAACACCTGCTTAAAGGTAAAGTGGTCCAGCGGCTGCTGCACCAGCCGGTGGGCCAAACCGAAAAGGTAACCAGCTTTGACCAGCTGGACTTTTTCAAGCGCCAGACTCGTATTGCTCTGCGCAACACCGGTGTGATCAACCCGGAATCCGTGGAAGAATATATTGCCAGGGATGGTTACCGCGCCCTTGGTCAAGCGCTGTCCCAAATGACTCCGCAGCAGGTGGTGGACACCATCAAAGAGTCGGGCTTGCGGGGCCGCGGCGGGGCTGGATTCCCCACCGGTCTAAAGTGGGAATTTACCGCCCGGGCCACCGGTAGTCCCAAATACGTGGTGTGTAACGCCGACGAGGGCGATCCCGGGGCCTTTATGGACCGCAGCATCCTGGAAGGCGATCCCCATTCCGTGCTGGAGGCCATGGCCATTTGCGGTTACGCCATCGGAGCGGCCAAAGGCTACATATACGTGCGGGCGGAATACCCGCTGGCGGTGGAAAGGTTGGAAACTGCCATTGCCAAAGCCCGTGAATATGGCCTTTTGGGAACCAATATTTTTGGTACCGGCTTTGATTTTGACGTTGAAATCCGGGTGGGCGCCGGCGCCTTCGTATGCGGCGAAGAAACCGCCCTGCTGGCCTCCATCGAGGGGCAGCGCGGCGAACCGCGGCCAAAACCCCCCTTCCCCGCCCAGGCTGGGCTATGGGGCAAGCCCACTGTGATCAATAACGTGGAAACCTGGGCCAACGTGCCCCCCATCATTTTAAAGGGCGCCCAGTGGTTTGCCTCCATCGGCACCGAAAAAAGCAAGGGTACCAAAGTGTTCGCCCTGGCGGGCAAAGTGAACAATACCGGCCTGGTGGAAGTGCCCATGGGCACTACCCTGCGAGAAATTATATTTGATATCGGGGGCGGCATTCCCGGGGGTAAAAAGTTCAAGGCTGTACAAACCGGCGGCCCGTCGGGGGGCTGTATCCCCGCCGAGTACCTGGACACACCGGTGGACTATGAATCCCTGTCCAAGCTGGGCACCATCATGGGGTCCGGCGGCATGATCATCGTGGACGAGGATACGTGTATGGTGGACCTGGCCAAGTTTTTCCTGGAGTTTGTGCAGGAGGAATCCTGCGGTAAGTGTGCCCCCTGTCGCATCGGCACCAAGCGCATGCTGGAAATTCTGGAACGTATTACAACAGGCCGGGGCCGGGAAGGCGACATCGAGCTGTTGGAAGAGCTCAGCCAGGTCATTAAAAGCTCCGCCCTGTGCGGGCTGGGCCAGACCGCGCCCAACCCGGTTTTAAGCACACTGCGTTATTTCCGCAGTGAGTACGAATCCCACATTCGGGATAAGAAGTGTCCCGCCGGGGCCTGCCGCAGTATGCTGGCTTACTATATCAACCCCGAAGCATGTAAAGGCTGTGGCCTGTGCAGCAAGCTATGCCCCACCGAAGCCATCACCGGGGAAAAGAAACAGCCCCATGTCATTGATCCCGACAAGTGTATTAAGTGCGGCACTTGCTTTGAAAAATGTAAATTCAATGCCATTACAACTGTTAATTAATAAATGGAGGAATAACTCATGGCAGCTGTAAATTTAACCATAGACGGAGTCCAGGTTCAGGCCCAGGCCGGCACTTCGGTGCTGGAGGCCGCCAAACAAGCGGGTATTAAAATACCCACCCTGTGCTACCTGGAAGAAATCAACGAAGTGGGTGCCTGCCGCATCTGCCTGGTGGAGGTGCAGGGCGCGCGTACGCTCCAGGCCTCCTGCGTCACCCCGGTTGCCGAGGGCATGGTGGTGCGCACCAATACCCCGGCAGTGCGTCACGCCCGCAAGCTCAACCTGGAGCTGATCATGTCCAATCACCCCCAGGAGTGCCTGTCCTGCCCCCGCAGCACCAACTGCGAATTGCAGCAACTGGCTGCGGAACTGGGCATCACCGAGCTGCGCTTTGCCGGGGAAGTATCCCCCTACGAGCCCGACCTGTCCAGTCCTTCCCTGGTGCGGGACCCGCGCAAGTGCATCCTCTGCCGGCGCTGTGTCAGCGTGTGCGAAAAAGTGCAGCAGGTCAACGCCATTGCACCCCAGGAGCGGGGTTTCAATACCATCGTTGCCCCGGCCTTCTTGGATCCCCTGGGCAGCGCGGCCTGTGTCAACTGTGGCCAGTGCGCCCTGGTCTGTCCCACTGCGGCCATCCATGAGAAGGACCAGACCGCCCAAGTGTGGGCCGCCCTGGCAGATCCCAATAAACACGTAGTGGTGCAAACTGCCCCCGCCGTGCGGGTGAGCATAGGCGAAATGTTCGGCCTGGAGCCCGGCAGCGTGGTCACCGGGCAACTGGTGGCGGCACTGCGCAGGCTGGGCTTTGATAAAGTATTCGACACCGATTTCACCGCAGATTTGACCATTATGGAGGAAGGCAGCGAATTAATTAAACGCCTGAACCAGGGTGGCACCCTGCCCTTAATCACCTCCTGCAGCCCGGGCTGGATTAAATTCATTGAACATTTTTACCCGGATATGCTGCCCCACCTGTCCACCTGCAAATCACCCCAGCAGATGTTCGGGGCTCTGGCCAAAACATATTATGCTGAAAAAGCGGGTATTGACCCGGCCAATATTTTCGTGGTCTCTATTATGCCCTGTACCGCCAAAAAATTTGAAGCAGGCCGGGAAGAAATGCAGGACAGCGGTTACCAGGATGTGGACGTGGCCCTCACTACCCGGGAACTGGGTAAAATGCTAAAAGAGGCCGGCATTGACTTTAGCGTACTGCCGGAGGAAAATTATGACGACCCGCTGGGCATTTCCACCGGCGCCGGGGTAATCTTCGGTTCCACCGGCGGCGTAATGGAAGCCGCTCTGCGCACCGCTTACGAGCTGGTTACCGGCGAGGCCCTGCCCTCCCTGGATTTACATGAAGTAAGGGGCCTTGAGGGAGTCAAGGAAGCCGCAGTGGACCTCAAAGGCACTACCCTGAAAGTAGCCGTGGCTCATGGCCTGGGCAACGCCAGGGAAATACTGGACAGGGTGGTTGCCGGCGAGCAATACCACTTTATCGAGATTATGTGTTGCCCCGGCGGCTGCATTGGCGGCGGCGGCCAGCCCATCCCCACCAACAAAGAAATCAGGGAGAAAAGATCGGCGGGCATATACCGGGCAGACCTGGCCATGCCCATGCGTAAATCCCACGACAACCCGGCGGTACAAGCTCTGTACAAGGAATTCTTGGGCGAACCCCTGGGCCATAAATCCCATGCACTGTTGCACACCAGCTACACCGCCCGCAGCAAATATTAAACATTCATATGTAGATACCATTACCAAAAAGGTCTCCATTCAAAAGAATGGGGACCTTTTGGGATGTAAGGGTTGATTTTATCTTTTAAATTTCTCAATACCTACCTTATTTATTACAGAAGCTAATCTTTCCTTGGGGTAGGCATTTTCTTTGTATACCGTAATAATATGTATACCTATATTGGTTATACCCTGCTGGCCCGCATATATAGCTATGAATGAAACCACCGCCCCATAGGTGGTGGCAACCAACAGTAACGACACAGAGGGCCTAATGGCCTTTGGTTCAATCAAAGACTTGACTATTTTAGGCGAATTGCTGGATAAGGATGTAGCTCCGGGTGAGTTAATCAATTATATCAATGAAAATGCAATTAAGGACTTTATTATCAGCGGTAATCAGTTATATCTAACCCAGGCGCACGATTATATATCTAATATCCAAAATGGAATTATTAAACTGGAAGATCTGTCCCGCACACACCCCCATTTAGCACCTGAGGTGAGTGAGGTGGTGCAGTTGGTTGGTAATGAAATTGAAAAAAATGAAGAAATTGCAGAAAAAGTAATAGCAGGAGATTATACCTCACAAAACGACTTGCTGCCGGGGGGACCGGGTCATATTGACCACAACAAGTTGCAGTTAGCTCTGGGTAACTTAGAAAATAAATTGCATGATTCCTCCCTGAACTCAATGCATCATTTAATGGATACTACCAACAATATCAGGTCATTCCTTTTAATAATACCTTTTCTGGCGGCATCCCTGTCTTTATATTTGAGTTATGCTTACTGGCAAAATTATATACGGCCCATAAATAAAATTATCGAAGCTATTAAAAATAACACCGGCGGTAATTACAATATCGTTAACGGTGACTTTAAAAAAAATGAAGTAGGGATTTTAGCTGCTGCATATAATGACATGGTTCAGACAATAAACTTTGAAAGAGAAAGTTTAAAAGAACAAAACCTGCAACTTACAGCACAGCAGGAGGAACTAACAGCCCAAAATGAGGAAATTAATGCCCAGCAAAGGGAAATCGCTGCAACGTTAGAGAAAGTTAAGGAAGGAGCCAAATGTTGATATAAAAAAATTAAATGTGACGTACGTCATAGGCAGAAGTAATTTTTTATTATATCCTATCTTTCGTAACTAATACTACATAATTAAGGAGGATATAATAAATGGAAGGCATTGTAAAACAAACAAATGGTGCAGTTGCCGTTATACCTGCCACACCTGCCGGGCTAGTTAATGGAGAACAATTACTTAAAATTGCACAATTGGTAAATGAAGGTGCCGGTCTGGCCAAATTCACAACTGGTGAGCATATCGTAATTTTAACGGCGGAAGATAAAGTGGAGCAAGTTAAGCAAGAACTGGCTTCTGTCGGTTTGGGTATAGCCCCTGTGGGACCAACTGTACGCAATGTAAAAACGTGTCCCGGCAATTTATGTGAGTTTGCATTGCAAAATGCATTAAATGACGGTCTAAATGTAGATAAAGAGTTTTCTGGCCGGGAGATGCCGAATGCAGTTAAGATAGCCATCAGTGGTTGTCCCCGAAATTGTATGGAGGCTAGATGTAATGATATAGGTTTTATAGGAACAAAGAACGGATATAAATTATATATTGGCGGTAAAGGCGGCAATCAAATTTTAGGCGAATTGTTGGATAAGGATGTAGCTCCGGATGAGCTAATCAATTATACCAAGCACATTATCGCGATATATAAGGATAATGCTAAACCCAAGGAAAGATTAGCTTCTGTAATAAATAGAATAGGTATTGAGAAATTTAAAAGGTAAAATTAACCTAAGCATTAATGAAGCATAAGAGGTATGTGTTTGCCAGGAAACAGACGCTGTTTTTGCTACGCCGCAAAAACT
Source organism: Desulfallas thermosapovorans DSM 6562 (assembly GCF_008124625.1). Classification (NCBI taxonomy): domain Bacteria; kingdom Bacillati; phylum Bacillota; class Clostridia; order Eubacteriales; family Desulfallaceae; genus Desulfallas; species Desulfallas thermosapovorans. Next base: position 81,757 of record NZ_VNHM01000003.1, on the reverse strand, counting down.
GTCTAAATAGACTACATAAGACATAGAATAACGGCTTAAGGAACACAGGGCCTCCATTCGGTAGAATGGAGGCCCTCAATTCAATATATCTCCAACTGGGACAGAAGGTTATCATACATTAGTGGTGTGAACAGATTGATTTTTATATTCATTTGCCATATAATTTTGTGATTGCAAGTTTTCATAATGAAAGGGGAATATTTATTTGCACGCCATTGAGGAACATTCAACCAACGCTTTATGGACAAGGGACTTTGTAATCATCTTTTTGGTTAACTTGTTTATCTTTGTATCCTTCCAGATGCTTTTACCCACTCTGCCCGTTTATGCTAAACATTTGGGCGGCCAGGAGACGGCAATGGGCATGATTATAGGAGTTTTTACAGTTTCAGCCTTACTGGTGCGCCCCTTTGTAGGCCAGGTATTAGATTCCAGCGGCCGGCGGGGTCCTTTACTGCTGGGCCTGGCCGTTTTCATGTTATCGGTTCTGGCGTATAACTGGGCCTTTAGCATAATCGCCTTACTGGCCTTCAGGTTTCTACATGGCTTTGGCTGGGGTATCATTAGCACCGCAGCGGGAACGGTGGCCACCGATTTAATCCCACGTAAAAGATTGGGTGAGGGCATGGGGTATTTTGGCCTCACCAGCACAATATCCATGGCCATAGCACCGGTGATCGGGCTTTATATCCTCAACCGCGCGGGTTTTCCCACCCTGTTTTATATATCTACCATTTTGTCTTTTATAGCCCTGGTACTGGCGGTGCTTATCCGGTATCCCCGGGTGGAAAATAAAGGCCAGAGCGGGCGGGGAGTCAAGGCTTTGATTGAACCAAAGGCCATTAGACCCTCTGTGTCGTTACTGTTGGTTGCCACCACCTATGGGGCGGTGGTTTCATTCATAGCTATATATGCGGGCCAGCAGGGTATTACCAATATCGGTATCTTTTTTACCGTTTACGCACTGGCCCTTACGGTTACCCGGCCACTTTCCGGTATTTTAGCCGACCGCAGGGGCTTTGATGTGGCGGTACTGCCCGGGATGGTACTGATTATTGCCGCGATGTTGGTTTTGTCCCAGGCCCAGCAATTATGGATGTTTCTGCTGGCGGGCGTTCTTTACGGGGTTGGATTTGGCGGCATGATGCCCAGCCTGCAGGCTTTGGCCGTGAAGGATGTAATTCCCGCACGGCGTGGCGCAGCCAATAGCACCTTCTTTTCCGCCTTCGATTTAGGCATCGGGCTGGGGGCGGTAATGTGGGGGGCAGTTGCCCAGGCCACCAGCTATGCTGTTATGTACCAGCTGTCAGCTATACCGGGGGTGCTGGCGCTGATATCCTATCTGGTACTTAAGGATAAAGCAAAAAAAGAGCGGGCGACCTGCTCCAATAACAGGGTGTAAAAGGTCGCGGCGCCCTTTGGGTGTGGATTTACCCGGTTGGGACAGGTACCCATGAAGGATTGAGATAATAATTGAAACAGATTAAGTTATATAATATAATTTCCCCCACGTATTTTTTACTATTCTTTTTTCCTCCGGTTGTGTTTATTGCTTTGATGGGTAATTTGTTAATAGATTAACGGGTTACATTAGCTTGTTTTCATGTATTTAAGTTTGGTTTATCGTGGGCTTTGAGTATTATTTATTCACCGGTTCCCGCATTACTCCTGGTCAAAAAGCTACCCGGAATATTGGCCTCCATCTCCAGAAACCGCTTGTATGGTACAGTGAAGGTGACCTGACCAGAGTCGATAAACGGGCGGGCGGATGGATCCATCATACCTACCACAGCCCGTGGGTTTTCTTTTCGTTGAATATTTCAGAGAATTTGCGATGAGTTTTTACCGGCAGCAAGGAACTATCCCCTTGCTGCCGCCCCATCTGTATCAATATCAAACCTCGCGATTTTATTTCCAGCCAGCAAAAGCACAAGCAGCAAAAGTACCGCTCCCAGGGAATACGGGACATTCATATGAATATCATATAATATCCCACCCACCATAGGCCCGAAAATACGTCCTAAACTACCAAAGGATTGCATTATTCCCAAAACGGCCCCTTTCCCGCCCGGTGCATTTTTTGATACCAGGCTGGACGAGCTGGGAGTCAACAAAGTATTGCCTATGCTAAATATGGTAGAAGTCAAGAACAATAAAAACACATTAGTAGACGTTACAATTAGCAGCATGCCTATCGCAGATATAAGCATGCCGGCTCTAATTAATTTTACATCACCAAATTTCTTAACCAGCCTACCAACCAGGCCTCCCTGTATAATAACCCCGACAAAGCCCAGAACAGCAAATAAAATCCCCATCTCCTTTGGGCCAAATCCCGCCCCGTCCGCAGCAAATAGGGCAAATGTGCCCTGGAACATAGACATGGTAAAATTTGTTATGAAACCAATGAAAAACAGTATAAAAAGGGGGTTTTTTATCACTGCCAGGGTAATTCGGGTCTTTTCATGGGACGTGTTTTCAACGGGTTCCTTAAGGGATTCCGGGAGGAAGAAGATGGCAAAGGGTAAATTTAGCACGGCTAACCCGCCGGCCACAAAAAAGGGGACGGAAAAGCTATTGTGACCCAGCCAGCCTCCCAGGGCAGGCCCGACAATCATTCCCAGCCCCATGGCCGCCCCCAATATGCCCATCCCCTTGGACCTTTCTTCCCCACTGGTGGTGTCGGCAATATACGCCATGGCTGTGGGTATAGTGGCCGAGGAAATGATACCGGACAATATTCTTATAGCAAACATCATCCACAGTTCGGACACAAAGCCAAATAAAATAAATGTAAGGCCATAACCGCCTAAACCTATCAACAATACCGGTCTTCTGCCAACCCGGTCGGACAACCGGCCCCAAAGGGGAGCAAAAATAAACTGCATTATAGAAAAGGAAGCCATAAAAAAGCCCAGAGCAGTTGGCCCTCCACCCAACTCAATAATTAAAAAAGGGAAAATTGGTATCACAATACCAAAACCTATCATCACCAAAAATAATGTGGTAAACAAAATCACTATGGGCTTAAAATTTTCCTTCATTAGCAGTTCCCCACTTTTAGAGTTGATTCAGATAAAAAGTTAATTAAACTTTTATCTTTAAGCACTCTGGGAATTTTAACCTGATTGGCCGAGGCCCCTCTTAACATTAACTCCCTTTGCAAACGATGAAAAGTCCCGGGTTGAACAAGTTGCAACAACAAACCTTCTATCCGCCTGGCTTCAACGGCAGCCCGGTAACGGGGATTGGCTTTCTCAAGGGCTTTTTGCAAAATTGCTTGCCACGCTGTGATGTCTGTTGCCTTTTCTGGATTTCGAACTTCAACAAAAATTACATACCTGCCAAAAGGTCCATTCACATCGACTGCAGTGGTATAGTCAACCAGGTCACGGTCCCAGTGTTTGGCAGCATTTTTTAAAGCAGCCAGAACAGCTTTCTCCTGGGTCTTTTCTCCGGTTAAGTTTAACAGTTGACCTTTTCTGTACAAAAATTCAACCACCGGGCTGTTATTATAATAACCCGCTACCTTGACTACATCTCCCAGTCTATAGCGATAAAGTCCAGCCTGATTTGTTATAACTACCTCATAACTTTTATCCTTTTCCAGCTCATCCATACCCAGCACAGTGGGATTTGAACTTTCTGTCTCATCCACCGGGATAAATTCATGGTAAGCTGTCCGGGGTGTAATAACATAAGTAACATCATTAATGCCGGTACATATGCCGAGCATGGCCTCGGTAGCACTGTAGACCGCGGAATAAACCGGTATTTGGCCGGTATACCGGCGAAGTTTATCCATATAGATACTAAAACTACCTCCGGCAACACAGCAGATATAGAGCAACTTGGGCCACAGCCGGCAGGCAATACCTGCCGCACCTTTTTTAATTTCTTTTTCCAATTGCTCGGCCCGCCCGGCATCAGGCCGCAGCCGCTTGACAAGCTGGTTCCTGATTTCCGGCTCCAGGTTCAAATGCCGGCTTATGCCGCCCTCCGCCAGGTCACGTTTTAAATGCGGCCATTGTTCCTCCAGAGTGTGAAATAATTGTAATATTGGTGCAGGGAAAGGCGCGTTAATATAAGCCAGGTCTTTTTCCTGCAGCGCAAAAAGCAAGTGCAGGTAAATAGCAGTTGGCTGGTCAGTCAATTGCATTACTTCCGGCGGTGATGTCCACAAATAAGGTATAATATGTCGCATGGAATTCATTCCACCCGACGTTCCCGCGCCGGTGGGAATGCCTCCGGCCGTGACCCCGGTTTTTACACCATTCATAATCATCATTCCCCGGCTGCCGTACCGGGCGCCTGGTACGGCCTGCCGCAGCATACCTTCAGTCAACAACATCATATGGCTGTTGATCACTTTTCTGCTTAAAGCAGTAACCGGTATTAACTTACTCTCGCCTGTGGTTCCGGAACTTAATCCAAAATATATAACAGGCAGCGAAGTAAGAATGTTTTCTTCACCATTGGCCATTCTTTCGAGATAAGGCCGGTAGTCTTCATAAGAAGTTAAAGGTACTTTTTCTTTATAATCTGAAGGTGATATTATAGAAGAAAACTGGTATTTGCGCCCGTACTCCGAGGTTTTGTTTAAATTCAGGATTTTCTTTAATACCAATTGATTAACTTCCACCGCCTGCAAGGTATCCTTTTCAAATTTTTTTCTATAATAACCGGATGCTGCCGCCATAATGTAGCCAAGGGTTTTTTGAATCACAGCCATAATACCACGCTTTCTTTTCAAAAATATTAACTACTTTCCAATTCTTTTAAATGCTTATTTAAAAGCTCTATTGTATTTTTCAGCCTGGGCTTTATTTCTTCACGCATATCCCTGAGTGAATCCCTTCCTAAACCAGTTATTTCATAGACCCGTGTGGATTTCCCCTTGGAATCTTCCATGTAGTGAGCTACAAACCCCAGTCTCACCATCTTTTGCAGAATGGGATAAATGGAACCGGGCGAGGGTTTCCAATTGCCCCCGGTCATAATTGTTATCTGATCAATTATTTGCTTGCCGTACATCTTCTCTCTTGCCAGCAAACTAAGCACATAAAAAGGCAGCAGCCCCCTTAAAAGTAACCCTCCACTTAACTTTGATGCGTCAATAAGCTCCTGATAAGGTTTTCTCATTTTATCACCATCTATTTTGTTGGTATCACTAACGATAATCGATATCGATATCATATAACATATAAATATTGTGTGTCAATAAATCACCGGGAACCTTTTTGTACCAGGCGAACACCGGAAAATAACCAGTCTATCATCGCCAGGCATAAAAATACTTGCTCAACACACTGATAGTTTATTATTCACTGTCCAAACCCACATCTCACCAATCTTGACGCGCAGGAAACATTTAAACCGAATGCGTCCCTCGACTAAGGTCGTGAGACGCATTTTTTGCTGCCTCTCAGGTACTTAGCGTGATCAAAATCACATTGGATACGTGTTCTATCACATATCACCCTCTCCGGCTTTACAGTATCATATAGAAAATGCTCCAAGCAGTTCACTGATTGTTTGGGAATATGAAGAGAAATTCCAATACGGGGAGGTTATTATAAATGTTTTGTAACCAGTGTGAACAAACCGCCAAAGGAAAAGGCTGCACTGCCATGGGTGTCTGCGGCAAGAAACCCGAAGTTTCGGCCCTGCAGGATCTCCTGCTTCATGCCGTTAAGGGATTATCCATTTATGCCTGCGAAGGGCGCAAGGCGGGCGTAATCGATGATGAGGTTAATAAATTTACTGTCGAGGCGTTGTTCTCCACCCTTACCAACGTGGATTTCGACCCGGGGCGCTTCCAATTGTTAATCAACCGTTGTGTCGAGCTCAGGGAAGAATTAAAGGAAAAAGTAGCTCAGGCCGGTGGAAACACCACCTTCTCCGATCCCAGTACCGTCTTTCAGCCTGCCGCCGGTATAAGTGGCCTGGTGAAGCAAGGCGAGACTGTGGGCATGGTGAACGACCATGACGCCGACGCGGATATCCAGTCTCTGCAGCAGATTACCGTATACGGCATCAAGGGTATCGCGGCCTATGCCGACCATGCTAAAATCCTGGGCCGGGAGGATGATAGGGTTTATGCCTTCATTCACGAAGGAATGGCGGCATTAACCAATAAAAACCTTTCCTTGAACGATTGGGTGGGTTTGGCCCTGAAATGCGGCGAGGTCAACCTCAGGACCATGGAACTCCTGGATGACGCCAACACCGGCACCTATGGCCACCCGGTACCCACCGAAGTGCCTCTGGGTCACAAGAAGGGTAAGTGCATCCTCATTTCCGGCCATGATCTTAAAGACCTGGAAGAGTTGCTCAAGCAAACCGAGGGCAAAGGGATTTATGTTTATACTCATGGCGAGATGCTCCCGGCACACGGTTATCCGGAATTGAAAAAATACGATCACTTTTACGGTCACTTCGGCACTGCCTGGCAGAACCAGAAAAAGGAGTTTGCCGAATTCCCGGGCGCCATCCTGATGACCACTAATTGCATCCAGGAACCCCAGAAGTCCTATGCCGGCAACATCTTTACCACCGGCTTGGTAGGGTGGCCCGGCGTTAAGCACGTCAAGAACGGTGACTTTGGCCCGGTGATTGAAAAAGCTTTGGAAATGCCCGGTTTCCCATCTGATGAAAACCTGGGCTCCGTGATGGTGGGCTTTGCCCGCAATGCCGTCATGGGCGTGGCAGATAAGGTAATTGAGGCGGTAAAAAGCGGCGCCATCAAACACTTTTTCCTGGTGGCCGGCTGTGACGGTGCTAAAGCGGGCCGCAACTATTATACCGAGTTTGTGGAAAAGACGCCAAAGGATACCGTTGTTCTTACCCTGGCTTGCGGGAAATTCCGCTTCTTTGACAAAAAACTGGGCGATATCGGCGGCATCCCGCGCTTGTTGGATGTAGGCCAGTGCAACGATGCCTATTCGGCCATCCAGATCGCTGTGGCACTATCCAAGGCCTTCAATTGCAGCGTGAACGATTTGCCACTCTCCCTGGTGCTTTCTTGGTACGAGCAAAAGGCGGTGGCCATCTTGCTCACACTTTTACACCTGGGCATTAAGAATATTCGTTTGGGCCCGAGCCTGCCGGCCTTCATAACGCCCAATGTGCTGGATGTATTGGTCAAGAACTTTGACATCAAGCCCATTACCACCCCCGATGAAGATTTGGCCGCCATCCTGGGCAATAATAAGGACAATAATAAAACTAAGCCTGCCCAATCCGGCTCCGGCTTGATAAATTTTGTGAAAAGGCTTTTCTGTTAAACTGTGATACTAAATAGTTAGTTATAACTCATAAACTTGGCTTTCCATTTAGACGCGCAACAACATAATGCCGGCACGCACCAAAATGCGCTTCTCTGGTATGTACCGGAGAAGCGCATTTTTGTAAACGTATTAGCCTAATTTGTCATGCTCTGTCAATAAATCACCTGAAAATGAACTGTCAAGATGGATTTACCGTTACTTTAGCGTGGTAGAGTATGCTATCCTAATAACCGGCGCCGTTTGACGGTGCCAGGTATTGCAAGATTTGTCCAAAAAGTGATTATTGTCTAGTTTGTCTAAAACTTTTTTGCAAAAAATTATTGAAAATTCGATTTAATACTTGTATACTGGTCATACCAGCAGAACTTCAACTTATCGGTAAAAAGATAAGGAGGATATGTAATGGATTTAGATACTTTGCGTGCCGAGGCCAAAAAAAACTTAAAAGGATATTGCAGGGTTTGCCCTGTTTGTGACGGGCGCGCCTGTTCGGGAGAAGTGCCGGGTATGGGTGGTGTTGGTACGGGCCGGGGGTTTCAGGCCAACCTGGAATCACTAAACCGTTATAAATTGAATATGCGTACTTTGCATAATGTTAAAGACCCGGATACCAGTTGTAAAATATTTGGTTTAACCCTGGATACTCCTGTGCTGGCTGCTCCCATGACCGGCACCCCTTATAATATGGGGGGCAAGCTGTCAGAACGGGAATTTATCGGATCTATTATATCTGGTTGCAAGATTGCGGGTGGTCTTGGGTTCTCCGGTGACGGGGCCGACCCGGAAATGTATAACTCAGGTGTCCAAGCCATAGCTGCCGAAGGGGGTTGGGGTATTCCCGTAATTAAGCCCCGCGGGCAAAAAGAAGTGATTGAAAGAATTCGCAGGGCTGAAGAAGCTCATGCTGTAGCTGTTGGTATGGATATTGACGGAGCGGGGTTAGTGACGATGGCTCTCAAGGGGCAGCCTGTTGGGCCCAAAACTCCCGCTGAACTGCGCGAAATCATTTCATCAACAAACCTGCCGTTTATAGTTAAAGGAATTATGACTGTTGACGAGGCTAAAATTGCTGTCGATGCGGGAGCAAAGGCCATCGTGGTTTCCAATCATGGTGGGAGAATTCTGGATCATACCCCGGGGGCTGCCGAAGTCCTACCGGCAATTGCGGCCGAGGTTAAGGGTAAAGTTACTATTTTTGCGGACGGGGGAGTGCGCTTTGGTACCGATGTGTTAAAGCTTCTGGCTTTGGGTGCCGACGCGGTGCTGTTGGGCAGACCGCTGGTGGTAGGAGCATTTGGCGGAGGAAGTGAAGGCGTACGTATGATTATCAATAAAATAACCGGTGAATTAAAGCAAGCCATGATTCTTACCGGTTGTGCTTCTGTCAATGATGTTCCGGGTGATGTTATCTATTGTTAAGATGTGTTTTATGGGCCCCGTTATAAGGCCCATAAAATAAACACCAACCGGTCATACCAGCAATTATTCAGGATATAAGATATTATTACATATCAGGAGGTGAGTTTTAATTCACTGCAGAGTTGACCTTATTTTAAAGAAATTTTATTAAAGAAGGGGGTTAGTTTATTAAATGGAAACCTGGACTCAGGTAATTAATCCGTTTAACAATCTCGGTATATCAGCCCTGGTTTCTTCTATACCGATACTTTTTTTATTCTTTGCTTTGGCTATTGTTAAAATGAAAGGTCACGTTGCAGGCCTTGCCACGCTGGTTATTGCAAACCTGGTAGCTATTATAGCTTTCCAGATGCCTTCGGGGTTGGCAGTATATTCTTCGATTTACGGTGCTATGACAGGTCTTTTCCCAATTGGGTGGATCGTTATAACAGCGGTGTTTTTGTATCAGTTGACTGTTAAAACCGGGCAATTTGAAATTATTAAAGATTCTATTGCATCTGTTACGGAAGACCGCAGGTTACAGGCTTTATTGATAGCATTTTCCTTCGGCGCGTTTATTGAAGGGGCGGCCGGTTTTGGTACCCCGGTGGCTATCACCGCAGCCATGCTGGTGGGTCTTGGCTTTAATCCCCTGTATGCCGCCGGTATTTGCTTAATAGCCAATACCGCTCCGGTTGCCTTTGGTGGGATTGGGATACCCATTGTTACCGCAGGTGCGGTTTCCGGCATAGATGCCCACGTAATCGGGCAAATGGTGGGTCGTCAATTACCTTTTCTATCTTTCTTTGTGCCTTTCTGGCTGGTATTTATTATGTCAGGCTGGAAGGGAGTTAAAGAAGTAATGCCGGCCATATTAGTATCCGGCGGTTCGTTTGCGATTGCACAGTGGTTTTCAGCCAGCTATATGGGACCGCTGCTTCCCGATATTATCTCGGCACTTGTCTCCATAATTTGCCTGGTTCTCTTTCTTCGTGTTTGGAAGCCCAAGAACATCTGGCGTTTTCCCGAGGAACCTCCCCGGACCATGCAAATTAAAAAACATACTGCCGGTGAAGTTCTTAAAGCCTGGTCGCCTTTTATCATACTTACCATTATGATTGCCGACTGGGGTGTAAATTCTGTTAAAGCCATTCTGGATAAGGTTACGATATTAATTCCCATGACTGGCCTTGACCAGGCCATTATTGTCGGCGGTGAGCCAATGGCAGTGATTTATAAGTTCAACTGGCTTTCTGCCGCGGGAACAGCTATATTATTATCCGCAATAATAACAGCATTTATCTTAAAAATTAAACCTGCCCAATTTTTGGCTATTTTTTTCGAAAATCTAAAGAATTTGCGTTATGCATTATTAACCATTGCTTCCGTTTTAGGATTTGCTTTTATAGCTAATTATTCCGGTATGACCCCTACACTTGGCAAGGCCTTTACAGTAACAGGCATTCTGTTCCCCTTCATGTCGGCCTTTCTGGGTTGGGTAGGCGTATTCATAACCGGCAGCGATACCTCATCGAATGCCCTTTTTGGCAAAATGCAGCTAATAACAGCGGAATCCATGGATATTAACCCCGTGCTGACAGTTGCTACCAACAGCAGTGGTGGGGTTGCGGCCAAAATGATTTCTCCTCAGAGTATTGCTGTGGCTACTGCTTCCTGCGGTCTGGTGGGGCGTGAAGCCGAATTATTTAGATTTACCTTTAAACACAGTATTTTCTTTACTGTTATAATTGGTATTATTGCTTTTCTGCAGGCGTACGTCTTGGAGTGGATGGTGCCGGCCGTTAAAATGATCACGCAAGAGGGAGGTCAGGCAGCGGCCAATGCTGCCGGCGGTGGTGTAACAATACTTGCTCTGACATTATTGTTTATATTACTGCTTGGTCTCTATGCCAACAAGCAAGGCCGGAGTTTGGACAAGTTTAATGTTTCCCGTGGTTAATTGCGATAACGGATGTGTCAGATAACTTTATTTATGCGAGCGGGCGGGGGGGAATTACTGTGTCAGATAAAAAAGGAATGAATATATTGTACCGGCGGTTTATGGAACAAGCGGAAGCAATCTCCGCCCGGGTATACCGGGTTTCCGACCCTGCAGGGGCAGGAGTTCAGCTGGCAGCAATTATTAAACAAGTGGGGGCCGGTAAAATGGTTGCCGCCAGGTCTGAATTGGTTGACAAATGCCTTGATGTAATTGATGCCGGCGGCATAGAAATTTGTACCGGTGATTTAAGGATGCATTGTGAAGACGCTGGTCTGGGCCTGTCGGAAGTAGACCTGGCCATAGCCGAAACCGGTACCCTGGTGCAGGACAGTACCAGCATAAACCAGCGGCTGGTTTCAACTTTACCCCCTGTGCATGTTGCACTGGTGCGTACAGAACGGCTTGTGGAATATTTTGGTGATGCCATGGATGTTTTAAATTCGCGGCGCACCAACCTGCCCGGATATATTTCATTTATATCCGGGCCAAGCCGCACGGCCGATATTGAACGCGTTTTAACCATTGGAGTGCACGGTCCGGAACAATTACACATCATTTTTGTTGATGAAGCGGGAGATGAATCCGGTGACTAATCGACAGGACATGAAGAACAATATCAAAGAAGCTTTGGCCAACCCAAATCTACGGGGGGCCCTGGGGCGTTTCGGTAATGATTACCTGGTGTCAAGGGAAAAAGCTTATACGGGTAAAAATTTTGAAGAACTGCGGGAGAAGATATCTTCCATTAAACGGTCAGCCGCCGGTCGTATGGAAGAGCTGGCTGACCGGTTTACGCAAAACATGCTTTCTCGCGGCGCGAAGGTATACAGGGCAAAGAATGCTCAGGAAGCCAGGGACTATATATTAAATCTGGCCATGGCCAGGGGTGTAAAAAAAATTGTTAAATCCAAGTCCATGGCCAGCGAAGAAATTCACCTGAACGAGTATTTGAACGAAAAGGGCTTGGAATCTGTAGAGACAGACCTGGGCGAGTGGATATTACAGTTATCCGGACAAAAACCGTCGCATATGGTTATGCCGGCCATCCATATGACCAGGGGAGAGGTCGCAGATGTATTTTCCGGAGAAATTAACCTGCAGCTTTCTTCAGATATACCTGTCCTGGTCAAGGTGGCCAGGGAACAACTGCGCCGGAAATTTTTAGAAGCCGGCATGGGCATATCCGGTGCCAATATTGCCGTGGCTGAAACGGGAACACTGGTTATAACCACCAATGAAGGTAATGGTAGGCTTACCACGACTTTGCCTCCGATACATGTAGCCATTGTGGGGCTGGAAAAACTCGTGGAAAAGTTCGCAGATGTTGAACCCATTCTGGAAGCACTTCCACGCAGCGCTACGGGCCAAAAAATTACCAGTTATGTAACGATGATTACAGGACCAACCCCCGTGATTGACGCTGGCGGCAATGTTAAGCCAAAAGAGCTGCATATAGTGTTGCTGGACAATGGCCGCAGCCAAATGCAAGCTGACCCCGTTTTTAAACAAGCCCTGCAGTGTATACGCTGCGCTTCCTGCCTCAACGTTTGTCCCGTATTTCAAATTGTAGGCGGGCATGTTTACGGACATGTGTATACCGGTGGCATAGGCACTATTCTTACTGCATTCTTTAATGGTTTTGAAAATGCCAGCGACATACAAAACCTGTGTATTGGTTGTGAACGATGCAAGAGGTTTTGCCCGGGGAAAATTGATATACCGGGCTTGATAAGGGAATTGCGCAGCCGCGTTGTCGATAAAAAGGGCTTACCCGGTATACCGAAATTTGTTATGCAAAGAGTGCTTCCCAACCGCAAGCTGTTTCACCGCTTGCTAAAAGTTGCCCATGCGGCTCAAAAACCCTTTCAAACCGGCGGGCTGGTTCGTCACCTGCCCTTATTCCTGGCAGGCTTAACGGAGGGGCGCAGCCTTCCGGCTATTGCTGACAAACCTTTCAGGGATCTTGTGGTTGCACTCGATGATAAAAAGGTGGCCCAAGAAGAGCAATGGCAACCAAGGGTAGGGTTTTTTGCCGGCTGCCTAACAGATTTTATCTACCCGCGCCTGGGGGTGGCTGTATACAAACTGCTTCACCACATGGGCATGCAAATGGTATTTCCCCTGGAGCAAACTTGTTGTGGCATGCCTGCAGTATACATGGGATCAAGAGAAACAGCTGCGGAACTGGCACGTCAAAACATTGCTGCTTTTGAAAAGGCCGGTGTGGATTATATTACCACGGCATGCCCTACATGTGCCCATGCTTTAAAGCATCACTTTGTGGAAGCTCTTGCCGGTGATCCCAAGTGGGGTGAACGTGCCAGGAATTTTAGCAGTAAAGTATATACCTTTGCTGCTTTGCTGGCCGAAAAGTCAAATGGTGGACAAAACCTGAAGCTGGCGCAAACCACCGGAAAAGTAACTTATCATGATTCCTGTCATATGAAAGGAGTTTTCGGCATTACGGTTGAACCCAGAGAGCTTCTCAAGTCTGCCGGGTTGGAATTGGTGGAAATGGAGGGCCCGGACAGGTGTTGTGGTTTTGGGGGGTCTTATTCAATTAAGTACCCCGAGATTTCTCAGCATATATTGGAAAAGAAACTGGCATCTATAATTAATTCCGGTGCGGAGCTGCTTGCTCTGGACTGTCCCGGATGCCTTTTACAATTGCACGGGGGACTGGACAGCCGCGACAAAAATATTACTGTGAAGCATACTGCCGAAATACTTGCCGAACAGCTTCTACCCTGAAATGGCGTGTCTTAATGAACAACTCTGTTTCCAAGGTGTGAGGGTTTGTATAGATAGTCCTAACGTTATATAATGTAATATTATACACATTTAAATAACAAGCTTGTTGAAAGGTTAAACGGGAGGACTATTGTGTACTTTAAACCAATTAAAACAAGAAAAATATACGAAGAAATTATTGAACAAGTTAAAGAAATGATTAACAAAGGTGTCCTGAATCCCGGTGACAGGTTAATGACGGAAAGGGAAATGGCCGAAAAAATGCAGGTAGGCCGTTCTGCCGTGCGGGAAGCTTTACGTGCTTTGGAGGCGATGGGTATTATTAAAGTTAAGCCCGGTGAGGGCACTTTTATTAATGATACCACACCTGATGCTCTACTTCGATCTTTTTCCACCCTGGCAATGGATGATGAAACTGCCCGCGAGTTAATGGAGCTGAGGAAAATACTCGAAGTTGAGGCTGCTGTACTGGCAGCGAAACGAAGTAATGAAAAACAGCTCAAGGCAATGTCCTATGCTTTGCAGCAAATGGAACAGGATCTTAAAGAGGGTAATCTGGGCGAGATGGCCGATATGAATTTTCATTTTGCCATAGCACAGGCCGCCGGCAATTCGTTGCTATATAAACTCATGAACACTATTGCCGATACCATGACCACATTACTGGCTGTTGCCCGGCAACGGCTATATCTGGACCCGGTTAATCCCCCTCGTCTATTGCGTGAACACAAGGTTATTTACAGGGCAATAAGTAATTCCGATGCCGCCGCTGCACGCAAAGCCATGCTGCAGCATCTAACCGGTGTTGAGGAATACATGTTTGGTAAATAAAAATAAGAACATGTGTATATAGAATGGGATTGGATTTTAGGTCTGACCACCATGCCATAATTAGTTCCTACCTCCAAATAAGTTTACTGTACAAGGAGGATTAACGATGAATTATAACAAAGTGACCGAAGATATGATAGCAAATTTGCAAAGTATTGTTGGTTCACGTAATGTAATTGTAGAGCAAGAAAAATTAGAAACATATGCCGGTGATGAAGTTCCCGAAGCCGAGTGGAAGCACTTACCTGAAGTAGTTGTTAAACCTGATAATGCACAGCAAGTATCGGAAGTGCTTAAACTTGCCAACCGTGAACTTGTTCCCGTAACACCCCGGGGAGCAGGTACGGGCCTTGCAGCAGGGGCGGTTCCCATGATTGGTGGTATTGTACTGTCCCTCGAAAATATGAACCGCATATTGGAGATAGATAACGAAAACCTGTTTATGGTTGTTGAACCCGGAGTTACCACGGGGGACGTGCAAAGGAAAGCCCAGGAGGAAGGCTATCTGTATGCGGGTGATCCCTGCAGCGCCGACAGTTCCTTTATCGGGGGAAACGTGGCCACCAATGCCGGGGGCAATAAGGCAGTAAAATATGGAACAACGAGCAAGCATATATATGGTCTTGAAGTTGTTCTGGCTACAGGGGAAATAATTACTCTGGGCGGTAAGTGTGTCAAAGACGTAACCGGCTATGATTTAGTACATTTAATGGTAGGCTCTGAAGGTACACTGGGCGTGGTCACTAAAATTTATCTTAAACTCTTGCCTAAACCCAAGTATAATTCGGTTTTGCTGGTTCCTTTCGCGGACATGCAAACTGCCATTAATGTTGTGCCCAAGATAATGACCACTGTAGGAGTAATCCCCACTTCCATTGAATTTATGGACAATCTGTGTATCAAGTCAGCTGAATCATTCCTTGATCGAAAGCTTCCATACAACGACGCAGGTGCTTATATTATTATAGAAGTTGAAGCTTACAGCGATGCCCAACTCGAGTCTGATTGCGAAAATATCGCTGGTATTTGCTATGAAAACGGCGGCCTTGAAGTATTTATAGGTAATGATAAGGCCAACCAGGATAAAATCTGGAAACCAAGGAGAGTTCTGGCGGAAGCACTGCGCGTTACAAGCCCGGTATATTGTATGGAGGATATCGTTGTCCCGATAAGCAATATCCCCAAATTACTGGAGGCAATAGAGCAAATTTCTAAAAAGTATACCATTAAAATTCCCTGTTTCGGTCACGCGGGCGACGGTAATGTGCACGCAACCTTACTGAAAGAAAACCTGGATGATGCAACCTGGTATGAAGTTAAGGAAAAAGTGCTTGAAGAAATTTATTTCGTCACTTATGCCTGCGAGGGTAAATTATCCGGTGAGCACGGCATTGGTGCCAAGAGGAAAAAGGCCATGGCCAAGTTTATGAATCCGGTTGAGCTGAGAATGATAGCTTCAATAAAAAAAGCATTGGATCCTAATTTAATACTTAACCCTGACAAACTTGTGGAATTGTGTTAAGTTTACAGTTTGGAAAAATATTAAAATCCCCGGTGATTGTTGAATTGCCGGGGATTTTTTGGGTAATTAGGGTTTAAATCATAAAATAACAAAAAAGGGTATTGTCTATTGGAATCAAAAAGGTCTTTGTGTAGTGGGCCGGCCAGCTTAAATACCCCATGTGCACATTTGGTGTTACGATATTGCACAAGTGTTATAATATCGCTGAGGTGAAAAAGCATGTGTACTATGCTAATGGCATATAAATTTCATCCCAAATATGATTTTATTTTTCTAGGTAATAGAGATGAATTCAAGGACAGGCCGTCCAGGGCGGCTCATTTTTGGCCGGCATACCCGAACATTTTGGCTGGAGTCGATTTAGCCAAAGGCGGAACCTGGACCGGTATAACCAAAGAAGGGCGCATGGCTTTCCTCACCAACTATCGTGATTTATCCATACCTAGAAAAGCTGCTATTTCGCGAGGCACCTTAACCCGGGATTTTTTAATAAACCCCATTGCACCAGTAAAATATCTGCAGGGTATCCAGAGCCGGCGAAAAGCATATGATCCTTTTAATTTAGTAGTGGGTACACAGGCGGGGCTTTATTATTATTCCAACATAGAAAACCAAATCCGCTCTATCCAGCCGGGAGTGTATGGATTAAGCAACGCTTTGCTGGACACCCCCTGGTTTAAAGTTAAAAAAGCCAAGGAGCGATTAATCAGCATTTTAGCTGCTGATTTTTCAGTCCAGCAGCTATTTAATATCCTGGATGATACCGAAGTGCCTCCCGATGAAGAATTACCCCGCACCGGTCTTACCCTTGAATTGGAGAGAGCGATGTCCTCTATATTCGTGGATACCGGCAATTATGGCACCCAATTTCAAACAGTTATTCTGGTTAGCACCAGTGGAGAAGTGCAATTTTATGAGAAGGCTTTAGCTGGCGAAGCTGGCTGGCAGTTTTCCACCTTTGTCTTTAATTTGTTGAAAGAATAGCTAACAGGAGGGGCGCTAGGCTTTTTGCTTATCATACCCCGGCAGCGAAGCTACATTCGAATTTGCGGAGCGGCTCGCAGGATACAAGACCAGTAAAGGAACGATTCAACTACCGCTTGGCAAGCCAATAGATTATGAGCTCATCGCCGACATCGTGCGGTGGAGAGTAAAGCGGAAAGTGAGAGGGAGTGACAACACTTTATGATAAACGAGCGCGTGTACAAGAAATATTTTGTCCTGAGGTTGTTCAAAATTATTAATAATTGATGAAATTAGTAACAGAGGTTAAAATTCCAGTTTGTCTGTAAGATTATGAGCATAACGAGGCTGGAAAATTTGGATTCAATCATAATAAAGCAAGGCACTCTACTTTACAATTCCGCAGAGTGCCTTGCTTGTTTTATCGTTATGCTTCCACATCTACCGTCATGCCGTAAATTCCACTGTAAATTCATCTTCATAGACTAAAGCCGGGAAGTTATAATCCTAAATATCGTTAAACTATTATTCCATTTTTAAAGTTCTGCAATTTAACATCAACAAAATAAGGATCAGTTATTTTGCCTTGCGTGGTTGCTATTATCTCCACCGGGGTGGAACTTAATTTGCTACCTACCGGGATGGACACCTGGGCACTGGCAAGACCGCTGGGCAAGGTATTCCAACCCAGTATATCCAGGGTCATGTTTTTGTTCATGGTAAAGGTAGTTTCATTTTCAGCAAACAGCCCTATTATGTTGAAAGGTTCATCGGGTTTGATTACCAAAGGCGTAACCCTTGATATTTTAGGTTTATTTATATTGACAACCTTATCACCCAGGTAAGCGCCATGTCCGATAAACATTAAGTATAAAAGGGAATTATCAATATCCGGTAAAGCCGATTATGCTGACATCGCCATGAAACTGGGCAAAGAAATGGGCAAAATAGACTACTACTGCTGCTATGGTCCAAATTAGCATTTGGAACTTCATCAAGTCAACCTTATTATCATCGTCGGTTGTGTAAAAATCCGCAAATGAAGTTTTTGTGGATACTGTTTTTATCCCACCTTTATTGGCTGAATAACCGGTTATACCTTTAGCCAAAACAAGGGTGGTATAATTCAATCCCATAAGTATAAGCAAGTTGGGTGGTATTTGGGTTTCCATGGGCACTAAACAATAAGCGTTGATAAGCTTTAAGGTTATGTAGGAAATTATGGCGACTATTGTCCATAGGACTCCCTGGAGTTTGGATATGCTCAGCCTATTATCCTTACCCACAATTAGCCCTGGAAGAAAAACATTACCCGGAGAAAATCTTTTATTAATGTAGTGAAAAATTAAAATAATAATAACAACCGATATTACGCTTAAAGCAAAAAAACCAAGTGGTATATTAAGGTTAATAATATTATATATAATCTCTTCTAATTTATTAAGCATACCGGGATTCTTAATTTGAAGCCCCATCGTATCCCTCCTTTAATTACCCTCAAACATTATATTAAAATTCAAATAGTAGTGTTACGCTCCCGGCCTTCAGTGTTAGGTGGTATATCATCTCAGGTGTTCATTATCCTTCCAAACAAAATCCTCTCATAATTAATTGGCAAGTGCGCATAAGTTTTTTAGAAACTGCTTAACCTTCCCACAATTATATGAGATATTGGTCAGTACTTGGCTCCGGAAAATCAGGCATAAGCTATAAAGAAACGCCCGGTGTCACCGGGCTGAATTAAAGCTTAATCTATGCCATAGGATAACTTTCTCGCTAATTTGCCTAAATAATTCATCAGGCCAAAGCCGGCAATTTTGGATACGATTTGACCGAATTTGCGATAAAATATCGCGGGTAGACATGCCTTTAGCATACATGGCTATGATTTGATCTTCCAACTGGTTTGAAGTTGTTTCATATTTCTTGATAATTTGGGGTTCAAACTCTGCAATACGATCTCTGGGTATCTTGAGTTCCGTTTTACCAAGCCTGGTTTGTATGGTTTTCTGACTGTAGCCGTTGCGGCTTTTACCGGAGTTGTTTCCCGGTGTGCCTTATATCCCTACGGCTAAAGCCGGGGGCTTTACGGCGCTTCTTGGTAAAGCATCGTTAATTATAATCATCAATCTCGATGGGCTCCGCGTTTATAATTTTCCATTTTCCCAGGTGATCAACAAAATAGATTGCCTGCCTTGCAAAACACTGGTCCGGAGTGCGGACCTGATCACCCGGTTTAAAGTATAGTAAATTCATGGAAAAAACATTTTCAAACCCCAGGTAATTACCAATATAGTACTCAACACCCGGGTGTGCTTCGCTAAAGTATGGGTGGTCAAAGTTTTCCCAGGGGAATGTTTCTTTGCACTTGAAATGTATATAGCTTGCGGCCAGTTCCCTTTGGTTGTCCTTTAATAAATTGATGAATCTATTAATTGTAATTGCAGGTTCGAAGGGATAATAAAAAGGTCTTGCATCAAAAAAACTATAAGCCTGATACCTCCACTGCGGCCTTAAGGGTAACTCCTTAATTATCTCGTCTTGTTCATTTTTAATAACCGCCTTGTAAGTGTGATTATTCTTAAGCAATACATCGTTTCCCATTGACTCAAATAATAAAACATTGCTGCCATCTCTGTGTCTTGAACCCATGCCGCTGGTCAGGGAGACATCGTAATCTCCGTAAAGTCTGATATCCAGTGGCTGGTTTATACCAAGGAAATCGTCCGGGTCTTTTGAGCCTTTTAATGCTATAATTCCCTGCAGCTTTATAGTACTTTTATCTTTGTGAAAGATATAAGGCCTGCTGTAAAAATAGCAAACTTTAACAAATGCATTACGGAGCTCGTTGTTACTTATTTTTTTGGCTATCTCCCAGTACCACGGAATCTCATCAAAATCATAATATTTTTGCTCATGGTTATAAACAACAACGTTTTTTAACAGTATGAAGGCGTCATCCGTCTCCGCTTTACCCCAAATGGGAAAGCTTTTATAAGCGAGGTAGTGCTGGCCGTAAAAATATACGGAGATAATGAGCCACAGAAATAAAAGGATAAGAATGATTGAAAATAACCTTTGCTTTAAAGACATATCCTTAAACCTCCCACCTTTCCCGGCTCTTGTATTTATTCTGGTTCATATATGGCAAGTCCTTTTGTTGTGTAAAAATTTAGAAATTAATTTCCCCGTGTAGCAAAGAGATTAGTTTTCCATGTAGCCTGCCCCTACTGTACTTTGGGCCGGTGGACGAACTTTCAAATTATACATTTCCTTTGGTAAGCGCAATTATAAATAAACCTCCGCAAGGAAACAATAAATCCTGAGTTAATCGTTTTTTTTTGTGCAGAATGGAGTTTTAACCGGTGTTCGGCAAAAGCATCTTATTTTTTTATAAAGCTATTCTTTTCGGCATTGCCGCCTATGCAATTATTCCCAGGCATATGTTTAAAAAGTATTTGCTTTATGGATTTATTTTTGGCGCCATTGTAGATCTTATAGTGGTATTTGCACTGCATTTTTTGGATTTAGCCAGGTACTATAACATGGGACCATTCGGCATTTACGGTGTAATAACAATCTGGTCACCCATAGCCTGGATGTTCGCATTCATGTTATTTTTTTATTTTCTTCCTGCCAGAACAGCATTCTTAATTCCTTATGTTGCTGGTTTCTCGATATTTGCTTACATGGTGGGGCTGGTTTTAACCGGGCTGGGGTTATTTGAGTATATCGGCAGCTACAAGTATTACGCCCCCATAGTCTTTTCCGCCTGGTTTTCACTGGCTACCTATGTTTATATTAAGATTGGAAATATTAAATTGAGACCCCTGAAATAATATTCCGCTGAAAAATACCGGCAATGATTACTACAAAAAAACGAATTATCGTCACATGTTTATGAAGCCAAATTTACCTTATGGAGAACCTGGTTTGCCATTGTCCGGTTGTTCAACATGGTTGCCGGGTAACAATGGGTGACAAAAACAAGTTAACCCCACCTTGCGCGAGGAGTGGGGTTAACTTGACGCTTAACGATGTATATCCGACCGGTCACAACCACCGAAAAGCGCCAGAGGATATTAGATGAAAGGTATAGTGCTAAATTAAAAATTGCTGTACATGAGCTTATTTCTTTTTAGTAATCATCCTCATAGCTCGGGTACTGTTCGGGAGATGCACCCTTTTTACCGGTAACCAGCGGCCTTTCGGGCGGCAAGTCCGAGTCAAGTATCTCCTCAACCCGCACGTCAAACTTCCACTCGTCGCCAAAATCGAACAAGTACAAGAAATTTTGCCCGCGTGTTAAACCAAGCTGCCCTATTACCGCCTTGTCAGCATAAGGAGGCTGTTCCCCCTCTCTGCTCCAGTAGGCATTTTTCGACCAGAGTTGTCCATCCATAAAAAAGGCGTAAAGATGGTCATCGTAGAAATCAAAGGCATCCTGTATGGCCTCGTGCAGGTGATGCAGGGTGTTTGCCGCTGAAATCCTGATGCGCCGCCAGGCCCGTCTATTTAGTGACACCTTGAGTATATATACATTCCCATCACCGGTATCCATTCGCCTGTCCGTAACTTTATACATTGCATTAATAGCGGTAGAATCAATGGCGGCGGCGGGGAATATGGCTTCAAACGCTTTTTCAAAGGGTTCTTTCGGTGTATTTGCCGAAGCTCTTTCAATGCCGGGTTTATCAAGTAAAGGTTTAAGGTGTTCATCATACCAGCAGCGTTCAATTAGTTTTACGTCGGGTCTCTCGTTATACAATTCATACGGTCTGTTCAGACAGGCCCGGATCATGGCCGGACCGAAATCAGTAAGTGTAACAGCCTTCACACCCGGATCATTTTTCCCGAAAAGCAGTTTATCTTTTATTTGTGCTTCCTCGTATTCCCAGAAGCCAAAGTCCCTCAGATGGTGAATAACCGGACCGGCGGTAACAAAAAAGCGGTGTATCGGGTTAGACCAGTCATAAGCATTTCGAAAATCCTCTATGTCGGCAAAAACCCTTTCACCAGGTTTGGTGTCTTTCAGAGCTTCCAGCCCGATACGCATATAGATGAAATGTCCACTCATGGCCAGGGTATTCCAGTATAATTCCCTGTAGTCAAGCTTCGTCCAGTATGTTCTAAACAGGAACATATACTTTGAACAGGAATTAAGAGCTCTAAACTTCTCAAGTTTAGGGGAAGGTACAAGATAACCCTCTCCATTCTTTTTTGTTTCACGTACAAAGAGCCCTGTGGCCTTAATAATGTGGAAAAATAAATTTATGGTCAAGTAAACGGGCTGAAGATATTTGGGTCCATCCAGTTCTCTTGGTCTGGATAGCAGAGCGTTTATGGCATAGCAGTCTTTCTTGCCCAGTTCATTCCGTACCTTGGTTAGCTTTGGTCTATTCTCTTCCAGGTATGTACAGAAGGTTTCAAAGTCATTGATTGTGTTTAGCATAATATCCCTCTCGTTTTTTACCGTTCCATGAAGTGTTGCTACTCTCAGTATATTGAGAACGGGATCGGGTTTCAATTCTTATTTGTAAAAATACCAAAGCCGGCATAGAGTTTCATTAAAGTCGCGGTATTCTGTAGAATGTTCGAACCTTAGGTTCGGGTCTCCTTAGGGGAGATTTCAGAAGGGCAATTTGCCCTTCTGAAATTTGCTCGAGCAGGAACCGCTACCGGTCATATTTGGATGAACTAAAGCGTATGCACGGGTGGCACGTACGGTCCACTTCGGATTTCATAAGCTTAGCTTAAATCACAATTTTGGTCCCGTCAAATTTGGTAAAGGAGAAACCGCTAAAATTTTCATTATATGTTTTCCGGTAATCCTGCAGTATACCGATGGCTACAGCTTCGCCCACTTTTAGGCCCTCGCCGTCTGAGCGATAGTGTACACCTGCGGTATTGCGACCCAGGCCTATATTGCTGGCAAGTTTGTTCAGTTCCCCACCCACCGTCAAAGCCGGTCCCGAATAAGGGAGTAGTGAGAGACCGTCGGTACTGGCTACAACCGGGTTGGGAATAACAAACGACTCCTTGAAGAACGCCTTTAGCATGGTCGCTCCCGCCCCGGCAACGCAGGCGTGACCGGCGGGATAGGACGGGTGTGTTGGGCATCCTTCCGCGTAAGCCTGAGGTAAAAGGTAGGTGCCAAACTTACTATATACATCAGCAATCGCCTGGGAATCGAGTAGTTCCTGGTTGATGGGGTAATTAGCGGTGCCCGTTAATTGGTTATGGACCCGTCCCCCGAACTCTTCCGGCCGGAGTCGCCGGTGGACCAGCCATTTTTGGTACCAGGCAGCCATGTCCGCTGCCCGGGTCGCCCGGGCCACAAAATCCAGAATATGTGGGGCACCGAAAGTGGATCTACCGTTCTGGGTGGCCGAACGCAGATAAGGGTTACTGGGGGACAGCGCTGCCGGCCCATAACTGAGCAGAATTAAACATGCACCAAGAAAGCCCTGGAAGGTGAAATCACGGTGGCACCATTCGCCTAAATCGCGGCCATTACGGATATAGCGGGGCGTGGGGTCGAATTGATTAGGTGTGCTGGAAGGGAATCCATTCTGGGTATTCAACCAATCCTCATAAGAGGTCATGTGGTCAACGCCGGCTGCTGTGGTGCGATAGCGCTGAACGATGGTTGTGGCACCGTAAGGAATGTCCTTCCACAGGAACTGGGAAATATATGGTCCCGTTAAGTCTCCGGGCGTATCGCCGCGGAACAAGGTATCCGTGGTGACCACTCCATTGACCTTTGGTCCCCGAAAATCAGAAAAACCAGACAGCTCACCCGCAGCCGCGAGGGTAAGCGGATCGGTGTTGTACTTCGCAAAGGGCACATCACGGGTTAACGCCAGCCAGTAAAGTTCAGTCATTTCACCGGCACTCCAGGCACTGCTGAAGGCTGGTGCCGGAATCATGCTTATATGATGAGTATCCGGTCCTACCATCTCGAACGCATAAGCGGTCTGGGGGCTGGCCAGCTTGGTAACTCCCCCCAAAGGTATGAATTCAAAATCGTCGGGGCTGCCGGTGGATAAAGCCCTGATCATGTCATTATAGGCATTGAGGTCTACCTCGCCGAGATGGTTATGGGGCAGTCCCTTGGAAAAGTTACCGATTTTATTGACAAATAGATTTTCATCACCGTTACATGGATGGCCTGGTAGAGTAAGGTTCTTTTGAAAAAGCGCTGCATTTCGGCGTATTTGAAATGCATCCTCACGACGCTGCCTTGTACTTGTTGGCCCAATCTCGCAGGATTCAACCTGGTTAAATGTGTTCCCCCCTTGAGCAACCTTTCCTTCGTTTAATAAAACCTTATCACTCATTTTGAACACCCCAAACATAGTTTAATATTTTACTATATTATGACAAAACACTCAAATTGTTCCAAATATTGGAGTGTTATCCACAAAAGTACAAACCGGCTCTACCCGGTCCCGGTGGCGTTATTAAATACGAAAGTTTTGAACCTAAAAAACAAGTGCCGGGTAGCTTAAAGCAAATACAATAAAGTAGTCTTTAATTTCTCGTAGACCTTTCTAACGACTTACCCAACCTGGCAGCATGTTTCGCATAACCGAAATGTTTTTCCACGTAAACCCAGGCCTTTTCAACCTGCGATTTGTAATAATCATCATCATTAATCAAGCGTTCAATGTTTTCCTTAACCTCCGCCGGCTCCGCATAGATGGCTGCCTCGCCAAAGACTTCCCGGAATTTGGGCGGTAAAATCACAGGTACACCAACAGCCATTGCTTCAACAATCACTCGCCCAAAAGCCTCCACTAAATCAGGGTGAGTATAATATACAAATACATCCAACATGGCCAGGAAATCTTTAGGGGGCATTTTACCGAATTCCAAAACGTGCCAGTTGCCTGGCAATCTCCCCATAATTATTTCAGGTATTTTTGCACCACCAAGAATGTGTATTTCGTAATCACTGGATTCAGGATATATTGTGAGTAATTCTCCAGCAGTCGCAGGCCATTTGCGTACATCATGATCCCGGGAATGCCTTCCAATTCTTGGTTTTGATTTGCGTGGCGAATATGTTTTGCGCCGCCACTGGTCAATGTCTATGATATTTGTCCAGTCTTCACCTGCCAGCTTGATTGATTTAATCTCTTCTGCATGGTGTTCTTGAAGGGCTTTGCGTACCAACGGGCCAATGGGGTACCACGTACCGGTTTTCCCAAAGTATTTTTCGAGATGTTCCTGACACTGATTAATGTCATACCGCTGGACAGCGCCTTCACCATAAACACTCATGGGTGTTTGATTAACTATAGTATTGATATCCTTTGCATCTACATCAGGAACATATCGCTGCCATTCTTGCAGCACGGGAGGATACCGAATATTTAATATATCACAGGAAACTTTTTCACCATAAACAATCATTTGGACTTTGTCTCCATCAATTAATTCCCGTACCTGCGGGAGGATGCCTCTTTTGGGATCAATGTCATAGCGTGACATCTGTATTAATCCTGTCCGTAAACCAAGCCGCTTTTGAGCCTTGATTTCCTCAACACTGGATAAGGTCGAACCGCCTATCATGCGAAAATCAGATATTAAAATAACATCAAAATGACGCCTTTCGGAGGGCCTAACCTCCCGTTTGGGCCACATGGGTTCGGGTACGGGAAATGGACGGGATCTCTGGGGAAATTCGTAACGCAAGTTATCTGAATTACTGTAAAAATAAATTTGGCTTTCATGGTACTCCTTGCGTGCACCCATGTAATATCCAGGGTGACCAAAAGCTTTGTTTCCGGTTAAAGATTGGCCGGATTTCCTGTAAAAAGACAGGGGTCCTGTTGCCAGTTCCGCGATTGCTTCGTTACCAAATATTTTTTTAACCCGCCGTATAAGCTCACTATCAGCACCAAATCGAACACTATCCCAGTAACCTACAGCATCAATTACCTGCTTACGCCTGAACAGGAAAGATGTTGCGAACTTGAGTGTTATTATTCCTGGATTCCTTCCCCCAAAAAATTTAAGGTCGGAATTGGTACGGGCCAGTTGCGATACGTTCCCTATAATGGATGGATTCTTAATCAAATGCAAAGCTTGTATTTCGATTTTTTCAGGATGAGACCAATCATCCGCATCATGACAGGTTACAAATTCACCTGTAGCTGCCTGGAGTGCAAGGTTTCGAGCTACATACGGGCCACCGTTCGATTCAGCTTTGATTAACTGAATTCTACTATCCCTTTTCACATACTCTTCAACGATATTTGTTGTAGCATCGGTGCTGTGGTCATCTACTACAATTATCTCCAAGTTGCCCCATGTCTGGGATGTTATCGAATCCAGCGCAGTTCTTATTGTATCTTCAGCGTTATAAACGGGTACAATAACAGTTACTTTTGGCGCATCACTGGGGATTTCGGTATATCTACTTGTATTATGACCGGGTCTCAGGCAATCCAGGGCGGTATCGCTTAAAGAGTCATCATACGAAATCCCGGATATTCCATGGAGGGCAAGTGCTTTATTAATCCAGTTCACTTTTCCTTCCATGCCGGTTTCAAGGTTTGCTCTGGCAAGAAACAGGTCTGCATGGGGTTTTAGTTTAAGGGCGTTATTAATTGTTTCTTTGGCTGCTTCTATATTACCTAAGACTTCATGGCACAGGGTTTCAATTATGGCGGCCTGTCGTAAACGGCTGGGGGATTTTTCACCTTGCAGTGCCCCGGGTAATAAATCCAAGCATTGTCTTGCAGCCGCTTCGTTATACTGGTTGGCATGCCAAAGTACCAGCTCCCAAGCTACCATTCTTTTTACATAGGGGTTTTCAGTATCGTTAAACAAATTATATAAATCCCTAAGACCTCGTTCTGTAAAACCAAGATTATATAAACGATGTTGAATGTCCGATATTATTTTTTGTTTTGGAATAAAATATTTCTTAACTAGACTCCTTTGCCAAGGGTTAAGTCTTTTTGCTATGCTACGTATCTGATCTATAGTAAAGATTTTAAAAATAATGGATTCTATTAAATTTAATGCTTTATAAAATATTAAATTGTACAGTTTGCGGCAAACCTGTATAATTAACATAAAGCATCCCTAAATTTCAAGTTAATATAACTCCCCATTTATCAACACCCATCACATCTCTTTATTTCTAATCTACAGATCGGATCTGGATAAACCTATGGCTGTCTCAATTATTGTTGGAAATAATTCTGGTGGCTCCGCTTTCCTATGTCCATCTTCATGTTCAAAAAATATAGCTTTTATGTTATTTATTCTATAATTGTTGGCAGCATTTAACCCTATAGCCCGGTTAAAAAGTTTGAAATGTGTATGATAATGATGTTTATCGAGTCTGTTTTGGACGTAAACAACTTTATTATTTTTAATTTTGTTGCAAAAGGGAATAATGCTAAACCGCTCAGGGTAATTGATAATTGCATTTGTACGGTCTATGCCATCAAAACAATAACTTAGATACTTGTCAACTGATTTATTTTTATATTGAGTTACATCAATTTGGGGATTTATAGCAACCACAACAATATCTGGTATTATCGATGATAATTTAAGTGCCGCAAAACCCCCGGCAGATGAAGCATAAATAATAACATCACCTAAAGGCATATTCAACTTTCCGGCTACATCAATTATTAACTGGGCAATAATCGAGATAACGTCTGTTTTAAGCGTACCTATATACCAGGCAACATTAATGTCTTTGTACAATTTTAATGTAGGATCAGCGATATATAAACAATGACCCGGGAAATAACTTGCCCACGACCACCTGTGAAAAACAGGCGGATTAGTTTTACTTCGATCAACGGCTCCAGTCAATAAAACGAATAATCGATTAACTGGTGCCGGCAGGTAAATAAAATCATATTCTAAACCTTCCCAACTAAAGCTATATGCACCCTTTTTAAATTCGGCGGGTAAAATTGGCCAGTTGAACTTATATCTCGGTAAATCTTGCAAGCTTTTTAAGCTTACTTTTCCTCCAGCTTTGATAGGGACTTCTAAATTTTTCTTTATCCCCAACCTGGCAGCATGTTTGGAATAACCGAAATGTTTTTTTACATAAGCCCAAGCTTTTTCAACCTGCGATTGGTAATAATCATCATTACTCATCAAGCTATCTATTTTCTCCTTAACCTCCGCCGGCTCCGCATAGATGGCTGCCTCTCCAAATACCTCCCGGAATTTGGGCGGTAAAATCACAGGCACACCAACAGCCATTGCTTCAATAATCACTCGTCCAAAAGCCTCTACCAAATCAGGGTGGGTATAATATACAAATACATCCAACATGGCCAGGAAATCTTTGGGATGCATCTCCCCGAATTCCAAAACGCGCCAGTTTTTCGGCAGATAGCCAAGAATTTTTTCAGGAATGCCCGCGCCCCCGAGTACATGTATTTCATAACCAGTGGAATCGGGATAAACAGCCAGTAACTCTTTGCCATCAGCAGGCCATTTTAATATACTGTCCCTGGCATGTCTACCTATTCTTATTGCTGCCCCCCGCGATGGACGTGATGGTCGCCGCCATTCATCCACATCTATAATATTAATCCAGTCTTCATCTGAAAGTGTGATAATTTCCAGTTCCTTTGCATGGTGTTTATTAAGTGCTTCACGAACCAGCGGGCTAATGGGATGCCAAATACCTCCTTTACCAAAGTATCTTAATAAATGCTTATGGCACCGTTTTATATCGTATCTCAGTACAGCACCCGGCCCGTAATCACTCATTGGAGTTTGATTAACTATAACTCGTATGTCTTTTGCTTTTACATTGGGAATATAACGTTGCCATTCTTGTAATACGGGGGGATATCTAAGTATTAAAACATCACAGCTTAACTTTTCTCCATAAACAATCATTTGAACCTGATTGCCATCTAACAGTTGGCGTATTTTGGGGTTGATTTTCTTTCTTGGATAGTAGTCGTAACGGGACATCTGGATTAACCCGGTATACAGGCCCATTCGTTTCTGAGCCTTGATTTCTTCCACATTGGACATATTGGAACCGCCATCAAGCCTGAAATCAGATACAAGGATAACATCAAAATGCCGGCGTTCGGAATTTCGAACTTCCCTGATTGGCCACATGGGTTCTGGAACAGCAAAGGGTCGAAATTTTTGGGGAAAATCATATCTTAAAGAATCTGCTATGGAGTGATAATATTCGTGACTCTCAAAATATTCCTTTCGCGCTCCCATAAAAAAGCCATGGTAACCGAATGCTCCATCTCCGGTTAGAGAATTGCGGGATTGCCTTTGGAAAGTAAGGGGCCCTGTAGAAACCTCCACCACCGTATTTTCTCCGAATACTTTCTTGATACGACGTATAAATTCCGAATCAGCACCAAATCGCACACAATCCCAGTAACCAACAGCATTCATTACAGGTATACGGCGAAACATAAAGGATGACATGTTGTTAAATATATAATAACCAGGATTTCCCCGGCGGTAAGGCTTAAGATCATCAAAAACACGGGCTTGTTGAGATGAGTTTCCAATAATTGACGGGTTGTTAAGCAGGTATCGAACCTGCCTTTCTATTTTTTCCGGGTGTGACCAATCATCGGCATCATGACAGGTTACAAATTCACCTGTAGCTGCCCGGAGTGCAAGGTTTCGAGCTACATAGGGGCCACCGTTTGATTCAGCTTTGATTAACTGAGTTCTGTTATCTCTTTTCACATATTCTTCAACGATATCTGTTGTAGCATCGGTGCTATGGTCATCCACTACGATTATCTCCAAGTTGCTCCATGTCTGGGACGTTATCGAATCCAGCGCAGTTTTTATTGTGCCTTCAGCATTATAAACAGGTACAATAACAGTTACTTTGGGCGCATCACTGGGGATTTCGGTACATCTCCTTGCATTATGACCGGGTCTCAGGCAATCCAAGGCGGTACCCCTTAAAGAGTCATCATATGAAATCGCGGATATTCCATGCAGGGCAAGTGCTTTATTAATCCAGTTCACTTTTTCTTTCATATCGGTTTCAAGGTTTGTTCTGGCAAGAAACAGGTCTGCATGGGGGTTTAGTTCAAGGGCGTTATTAATTGTTTCTTTGGCCGCTTCTTTATTACCTAAGATTTCATGGCACTCGGCTTCAATTATGGCGGCCTGTCGTAAACGGCCGGGGGATTTTTCACCCTGCAGTGCCCCGGGTAGTAAGTCCAAGCATCGCTGTGCACCCGCCTCGCTATACTGGTTGGCATACCAAAGTACCAGTTCCCAGGCTGCCAGCCTTTTTACGCAGGAATCATTTGTCTGTTGAAACAAACTCTGCAGATCCGCAAGAGCACGCTCGGTGAAACCAAGATTATAAAGACGAAATTTAAGTTGACTGATTTTCTTAGCAGCCTTCTTCTCCTTCTGTGTCAATGGTTTTGAACCGGGTTCCACAGATTGACGCTCATATTTCAATAATTTTGTTGATTCAACCGCTACAGCCGGTTTGGGTGATTGCATTCTGTGTGGGCTTGACTTTCCCTTAGCATCACATTTGAATATACTGGCCAGCTTCCTCACCGGCAACGTATAACGCCATGTCCGGCTTTGTTCAATCTGTGCGTAAAGGCGTTTAATGCGATCTCGTTCCCGCACTGCTTTTTGGCACATCACTCTGGCATTCTTTAGCTCAGATTCCAACTTTTTTAGTTTTGTAGTAAGTTCCTGTTCTCGCTCTCTCTCGATGTTAAGCTCCTTAATTACCTTGTCAAGCTGCAGCTTTAGTTCCTCTTGCCCTGTCTCGAAATCTTTATTTGGTTTAGATTTATTGCCCGGATCTACCGGCATTTTATTCATACTATCTCCCCTGAAAAAAGTTAAAAGGTGTCTTAGCTATTTTTATGTGTTCTTTTAGACTTAAATGTAAAAACTTTCTTCACCATATCAACCATTTTTCGAACAGGAGTCATGTAACGCCAAATACGGCTTTGTTTAATCCAGGAATACCGCTTTTCAAGATACCTTTGCTCCCGCATGACATCTTTATACTTGGACTTTATTTCTTTAAGTTCAGTTTCTTTCTTATTTAAGCTATCAATTAGCTCTTTATTCCTGATGCACTTGACTTTCAGTTCCTCCTGGAGTTGACTAAGCTGTTCCTGGGCCATCTTTTGCACTTGTGCAGTGAGTTCCCTGTTCCGCTCGCGCTCGTTGGCCAGTTCACCTTCAAGCATAAAAATCTTGCCGGACATTCTATCCCACTCAGGGTGTGCCTTGACCAGGGCACCCGCCCTTTCGATAACCCCGGGTATTTCACTGAGCAAATTATCATTCAGTAAAACCTTTTGCTCCTTCGTAGCACCGGGAGCAGCGCCCAGTGTATCAAGCCCCTGTATCCATATACCTTCCTCAATGTATATGGATGTATCAAAAGTATGGGATATAAATTTATATCCAACTTGTTTCATATAACTATAAATTTCACTATTCTCCAGCCCCTTCGTTTGTACAGAGTAATCCTCCACCAATACGACTTGCGGGCGAAATCTTTGCCAGTCATTGGACTGTAGAACTTCAATATCCAGCCCTTCCGCATCTACATCTAATAGGTCGATCACTTTTTCATCTGGAACGTGTTCTGCAAGAATATCCGCCAGGGGTCGCACATGAATTCTTTCCTGGCCGGTAACTTCCACGTCGCCTTTGGCATATTGACGCTGCAGGTTTGCTTCCGAGAAGGTATTTCGCGCGGGCTTATCAAACTTCCAATAAACGGCTTCATCCGCCGAAAACCCTACCGCCGTGTGCAGGTTAACATCACCGGGACGCTCCTGTTCAAATAAAGCAATTGCTTCAGCGGAGGCATCAATGTTGATACCGTTCCAGCCCCAAAAGCGGTGCAGTACATATGTATTGGAGTATTTTCGGGGATGATACGCCCCAACGTCCACATAAAACCCACCCTTTTTCTTCTTAAATAACCTGAGTAATGTTACATCCTCCGCGGACTGGCCAAAGTGAAAATTCACTCCTTCAGCAGCGGCAACAGCCAGATATGCCCCGGGTGTAAGCTGGCGACCAAACATCCGGAAATGCTGTTCAACCGTTGCCATAGCACTGGGAACCTCGGGTTTATGCGCCACGCTTGGATTCGGCATGGCGAGAAACATATCCGCCCGGGCCTTTAAACCATCAACAACTGGTACCATCGAGGTATCGTTACGCATGGCCGGCACCCTGGCCGCCGCAAGTTGTTTTCCGTTCAGTAAAAATGCGTTTTCAAACTTGAACATGGTTACCTCCGCCGGGAGTTATTGGATTTCCATTGGCGATTTTTTACTTGTTTCTCTTGTTTTTTTAATTTTTTTGCATTCTCTCTGTATCTTTTTACTGCTTCTTTAGCATCTCCATCAAATTTTACTTGACCTTTCTCTAGCCATATAGCTCTTGTGCAAACTTTTTCCACAAAACCCATACTGTGCGTTACCACCATAACCGCTCTGGATGCCGAAATCATTTCTTGAATACGCCCGCTAGCCTTCTCATAAAAGGACAAATCTCCGGCAGATAATGCTTCATCGATAATAAACACATCAGGTTCAACCATGGTCGCTATACTGAACCCCAGCTTTGAGCGCATACCGCTGGAATAATACTTTACCGGGGTATCAATAAATTTTTCCAACCCGGCAAATTTTACAATATCGTCGTAAAGCATGGTAATCCTTTTTTTGGGAAGGCCCAGCATCAACCCGTTTAGATATATATTATCGCCGCCCGACAACTGTTTGTTGAAACCGGCCCCAAAACTCAACAAAGCGGCTACCTGACCGTTTATCTCAACACTCCCCTCGTCTGCTTTATTAATTTTGCACAAAACTTTGCACAAAGTAGATTTTCCTGCACCGTTATGGCCGATTATACCTACAACCTCTCCTCTTTTTACAGTAAAGCTTATATTTTTCAAGGCCCAGAAATCTTCTTTTTTATTTAACCTGTACTTGTAACCTATACCCGAAACTTTGATAATAGTTTCTTTACCAATTTTTCTTTCTGTTTCTTTTAAACTAACAATACTTTTCTTTTTCTTAGGCGGCGTAGCAGCTAATATATATTGTTCCGCAACTTTCCCGGGATCTCCAAATGCCTTTACTGTTCCGTCTTTTATCCACATGGCTTTGGTGCAGTTATTTTTGATAAAATCTATTTCATGCGATACAATAAGCACCATTTTGGCGTTGTTAACTATCTGCCTCATTTTTCTTGCAGCGCGCTCTTTAAAACTAAGATCACCCGTACTTAGCGCTTCATCCAATACCAGTATTTCCGGTTCCAACATGGAGGCTATGCTAAAGCCAAGCCTGGCCTTCATACCCTTTGAATAATACTTTATCGGGTAATCAATGAACTTACCAAGGTCTGCAAAATCAACTATCTCAGGATAAAGCCTGTCTATTTCCTTTTTTGAAAAGCCAAGCATCATACCATTCAAATATATATTCTCTTTCCCGGAGAGCTCCTTGTTGAAACCCGTACCCAGGGAAAGCAACGCGGATATTTCGCCCTTTACATCTATGTAACCGGTATCAGGCCTGAACAGTTTGGAAACAACTCTGCAAAGGGTTGTTTTTCCCGCTCCGTTGGAACCAATAATACCGATAATTTCCCCTTTAAAAGCTTTAAAGTTTATACATTTTAAAGCCCAAAATTCACTTTCTTTTTTTGTAACACCCAATAAAAAATCATACACCAGTGATTTAGTATCTTCCCTCTTTCTATTGGTTGAGAATTTCAAACCCACATTATGTGCATCTATTAACGGCTGATCTTTCGTAAATTCCAACAACAGAGTAACACCTCTCAACAACTCTGGCTTTGAGGATTATAAAACTTTAATTATCTTGTGTTCATTACGGCTGTAAAAGTAAAGCATAAATACAATGGATATTAAGGATACAAGTCCAATAATAAAGAGATGCAGGAATTCGGGGTTGCTATTATACATAAAAATATTACGGTAGCTCGATAAAAAAGCCGTTACTGGATTTATAGATAATATCCAACTATATTCTTCCGGAAGCCTGCCAGCCTCCCAAATAACGGGTGAGGAGTAAAACCAAACACGAATAAAATGACCCAATACGTTTTCTATATCTCTAATAAAAACGCTAACATAGCCAAGTACCAGAGAGATGGCAAGCAAAAACAACTGTTGGATAAGCATAACAAACGGTAGCCACAAAATTTCCGCCCCGGGAACAATTTTAAAGAATAACAAAAATATGGCCACTACCACAAGACCAAAGGAAAAATTGATTAATTGGGTCATACTAGAGCATAAGGGAAATATTATTTTGGGAAGATATACCTGAGTTATAATTCCTGATTGATTGGTTATTGATTTTGATGATGAATTGACAGTGGAACTCAACCAGCGCCAGGCGACCATTCCTATAACCAGAAAAGCACCATAATTTTCGCCGCCTCTGCCCAGCACTATGACAACCAGGAAATAATATACCAATACCCCTAAAAGAGGGTCCAGCAACCACCAAAAATAACCTAAAAAACTGTTCCTGTGCTGGGCTTTGAGGCCAGAGATAACTAAATATATTAAAAGATCTTTTCTTCTAATTAATCCCCTTAGATATTGTTTCATTGCTTAATACAGATTTCTCCCTTCCTTACCTCTTACCAAAAAGGCCCACATAACCACAGCCGGTGGATAGTTACGCGCAATTTAATATCATCCTTTACTATTCATAGTGTTCTTGTCATGTATTTATACCTGAAGCGAACAGGAGGAAAGGAAATAATTAATGGTTAGATGCCAGGGTTATTGAAATTGTAAAAAACTTCGATGCCAATAAAAAGCCCATCGGGGCTATCTGTCACGGACCACAAGTTCTATTGGCTGACGGGGTAATTCGGCAGGGAGTGTTTACTGCCTACCCTGCATGTAAGCCCGATATTTTGTGTGCAGGTGGTACATGGGGGGAAGTTAATGAAACCTTCAGTAACGTTTATGTGAACGGTCACATTGTCACTGCTCCTGCCTGGCCTGCTCATCCTTCTTTTATTCAGGCCTTTGTAAAACTTCTTGGTGCAGAAATTAAAATATAAACCTGTAAGTTTCAGGTAAGGCTGAAGCCTGTATTTTTAATAAAATATAAGTGGTACATCTGTAGAGGGATAATACCTTTAGGTCTAACCAGGAAATCATCCGGCAGATTTTCTACATCGCTTAAAACGGTATGGCTCAAGTTCTGTATTTTCGTTGTTTGTTGTTAATCTTGTGCCATACCGTCTTTGCTTCGCAAGGTGGTATGATTAAAATATGGTTAAGATTTAAGCACAATTCATTTAAAAACCAGGAACATGGGGATTACTGGGGCCGCATATACTGCATGACGGCATTCCCGGGACAGTGCCACTAGCCGGTTCAAGGCGTTTTTGCCGGCACTGCTCTTCCAGAATCCTGGCCAGCGTTTGTTGAATAACCCTTGTTTCGGGTGTTGAAAAGCGGGGATGGGCCAGGTTTGTTTGTTCCAGCGGGTCTTCAGATAAATTATACATTTCAATCTGCTCAGGTACGGGACGTGTCTTTACAGTTGTTTTACAAACAGAGGCTTTTATTTCATCCAGCACATTCTCAGGGCCATCCAACGGCCGGGTAACCTCGTCATTGACTCCGGGATTGCTCCAAAATTGGGGGTTATCATAGTAACAGGAATACTTCCAGGTTTGTTCGCCCTTCTCGGTTTGAATGGTGGCGATAACAGTTTGAATGTGGTTCGGCTGTAACACCGAGTTGTAGGGTCGGCCTAAGGCCGATACCTGGTTTAACCCCCTGGTGACATCATCATCACTCATAAAGAAGAGCGGTTCCCCTGCACGCTCGGGCTCTCCCTCATCCAGAACAAGTGGTGAGAGATCCCGCCCAACCAGCGGGTGTACCTCATTGTGGGTGCGGCGCAGGATATCCCGGGCCTCTTCTGCATTGATTCCAGCCA
This sequence comes from Desulfallas thermosapovorans DSM 6562, assembly GCF_008124625.1. NCBI lineage: Bacteria > Bacillati > Bacillota > Clostridia > Eubacteriales > Desulfallaceae > Desulfallas > Desulfallas thermosapovorans. The sequence continues at coordinate 46,003 of NZ_VNHM01000003.1, read as the reverse complement.
GCCCTAACATGGTGGGCAGTATATCAACATGGCTGGTTAGCATGTCAATTGATTTGCGTCCGGTGAATAGCCTGGGGTTGTGTATAATAAAAGGAACATGAATTGCCTCTTCATAAGCACAGTACCACTTTTGGAACAGGCCGTGGGCACCAAGTAATTCACCATGATCAGAAACAAAAATGACCACTGTGTCCTCATAAAATGAGGATTTTTTAAGAGCTTCAAAAACCCGCAGCATTTCTTGGTCGGCGTTTTTTTGGAGTTGGTAGTAAAGCCGGCGATAGAGGTTAGTGTCAGCTAAAGGCTGAAACGCTTCCGGATAAGTATCGCGGTAACTTCTTTGAGCCCGTGGCTTGGTGTTCAAATTTTCATTGGCAGTTGGCGCCGGCGGGACGTTGGGAACCGTAGGGTCGACAGCGAAATTAAACTGCGGGTTCAATCTTGTTAAAGCGCCAAATAGGGTGATATCGTGGGGATTGACCAAAGAGCATACGATTAGCCAGGGCGGCATTTTATGGTCAGGGTTGGCCATCTTTTCGTTTTCAAGATTCTTTATTAATTTAACAACCTCATGGGAAAATACAACATCCCGGCCGCTCAGACCGTGAGCCGCTGATGAACCGGAATTGCGCGGGTTGATGCCGTGGGGTTCCGGTCCTATCCACCCGTTAAAACCAAACCTGTTCATGCGATTAGCCTGCCGGTAAATCTTTTCCCCTTCCGGGTCAGGCACTCCGGTGACAGGGTTATAGCTGGGAAAGGAATTTTTTGTTCCGGGTATCAAGATGTCTCCCTGGGAGATATGCCATTTTCCTTTGTAAAAGGTCCGGTAACCCGCGGTGCGGAAGTAATCTCCCATTGTTGGCACGGTATTGGGGTCAAGCCAGAAAACGTCCGGGTCAAAGGCACCTTTGGCAACTCCGTCGGTTTGGGTGACGCCGTGTAAAGACGGGTAATGGCCGGTGAAAAGGGTCGCCCGGCTTGGTGAACAGGCAGTTGATCCTGTATAATGGCGCATGAATTCTACACCGTTTCTTCGTAATAGCTCTTGGGTGACGAGATTTTTTTTGCGCCACTCTTTTAACTCTGAGCTTTCATAGGTTGGGGGGAATCGTTCTTCGTCAACCATAAGAAATAGGAAATTTGGCCTTTGGGGAAAGTGTGACGTGCAGGAGCATTTTTGCTGAATGTCGTTCTCCGGAATTTTTGTGTTTTCGGTTTTATCGGACAATAAAATCACCCCTGAATACTATTCTGATAAGCAGGTTGGATTACTTTTTGGTACGACCAACTTTTTAATATGCTATAAACTATGTATGTTTAGCGGGTGTTGTGACCTGTGTAAGGATATTAGGTTTATTTGATCTTAAAGAAAAAGCCATATGCATTTTTGTACATTTTACCCTCTTGGCCAGACCCGCTCGTTGAGCCGACAAAGGCCGTCGGCGTCAGCTTGGCTGCCTGGCACAAGCAATATTTCGTAGTGTCCGGCCATTTTATGGCCCCCCGACTTTCGCCAATTGGTGGGTTTCGCCAGCGTATTGCCAACTAAATAGCTTATTGCTTCAGAAGGAATATAAACGGTATATGTTGTGCCATATTCAAGGCTATTTAATAAGCCCCACCCTTTGCGAAAGGTGGGTTTATTTGACGCTTATGCATTTAATATTACCCGCCTCGCCCAGGTCCTTTATGATTGCTGTGACATCTGTCTACACCAAATACTCCACCTTTGCCCCCGGGAAGTGCCTGTCCAGCTCCCGGCGGAATAGCTCATCCATCTCCTCCAGCGTCTCCTTTGGATAAACGTACTTTCCGTAACCGAACTGCCCGAACTTAAACTTGCGTTCCTCTTCTTCCATGGGCAGGGTGGTGTCCGGGAACACCTCCAGAATGCGTTTTTTTGCCGAGGCTGTAAACCGGTGGGAAATTAATTCAAAGGTAATGTCTTGCCCCGCCGCAGGCTGTAATTCCTCCGCCAGGGAGCGGATTAATTGGGCATAGTCACTTTGCCAGCCCGGGTAAATAAAAATGGGGGCGATTAAAAAACCCAGGGGATAATTCGCTTGCGCAACCCGGCGGGCGGCGGCAATCCGGGCCCGGGCGGCCGGTGTGCCCTGCTCGTAGGATTTTATTATATGCTCGGTGTTAAGGCTGAAGCGAAATCGGGTATGACCGTTATGCCGGGCAGCCAGCAGCGTATCCACACCGGTAAACTTGGTAACGAAGCGAAACCGGGCCAGGGGCTGTTGGCCGAAAAACTCCACGGCCCGGGCCAGCGAGCCGGTATAGGGTTCCACGGGAATGGGGTCGGAAGTGGCCGCCCCCTCAAACAGGGTAATTTCCGGGGCTCTTTTTTTTATGTAATTTTCCGCCTGCTGCAGAATTTCATCAACATTTACATATACCCTTACATATGGTTTTTTGCCCAGCGTTGTGTTCAGGTAACAATACTGGCACTGGCCGGTGCAGCTGGTGCTCAGCGGCAGTTGGTAATGGGCGGAAGGTTTGCACGGTGAAAACTGCAATGTACGGCGCACGCCCACTACCAGGGTTCGTTTACCTTCCAGGTAAGCTTCCCGGGGTGTTTTGCCCGGTATGCCCGTAACCCGGTTATGGCTGCCGGTCATGGCAACAGGTATCCCATCGGACTTGAATCTTTCATACAGCTGCCGGCCCAGGGGATAATCCAGCGCCTCCTGTTCAAAAAAAACCCGTTTGGGAATAAACAAAAATATCACCCCGGTGTGAGTAAGCTTACAAACAAAGTTAGTATATCCCCATAATACGTGGTTGATTTATAATAATATAGAAGCTAAGATATAAACATAGTCTTTGGCGACCAGTTACCGGCATATAATGTTAAAAATAGAACTAACGGTATATTTATTCAGAATGTCAACGCAAAAATATCGTAAATGGGGTTAGTTAAATGGTTTTTCCATTACTTATTGTTGCAGCCATATTGGTTGTTGTGATTATTGTCGTTCTTGTGGTTGTTGTTAAAAATGAGACTGAAAAAGGGGGCCGGGATGTGATTAAAAATGTATACATATATTTGGTATTATTCGCTACTTTAATGATGACCATCGGTGGAAGTGTGGGCGCATTTATGGCAGTTGCCGATATAGTCTCACCTGTTCCTTATTATCAAACATTTGAAGAATTTAAGCGTCTTGAAACTGAAAAACCCCGCACAGATACCAGTGCGCCGGAAAGGGAGATAACCCTGTCGGAGGAAGAGTTGAGACAGCAGTATGATGCAATGGTTTTAATGGAAAAGGAGCGGCAAATAAACAGAGCCAAAAACAGCCTGATTAAAAGCTTTGGCTGGATCATAATTCCCTTGCCGGTTTTTGTATACTTTCAACGCCAGTTGGTTAATAAAGACAATTAAGAAAGCATAGAGATTCGCTCAAAACGGTATGGCTCAAGGTCTGTATTTTCCTGTTTGATCTTGTGCCATACCGTCTTTGCTTTGTAAGGTTGTATGATTGAAAAGGCGGGTAAGATTTAACACAGTTCATTTAAAAACCGGGAACGTGGGGATTACTGGGGCCGCATACACTGCATGACGGCATTCCCGGTACAGTGCCGCTAGCCGGCTCAAGGCGTTTTTGCCGGCGCTGCTCTTCCAGGATCCTGGCCAGCGTTTGTTGGATAACCCTTGTTTCGGGGGTTGAAAAGCGGGGATGGGCCAGGTTCGTTTGCTCCAGCGGGTCTTCAGATAAATTATACATTTCAATCTGCTCAGGTACGGGACGTGTCTTTACAGTTGTTTTACAAACAGAGGCTTTTATTTCATCCTGCACATTCTCAGGGCCATCCAACGGCCGGGTAACCTCGTCATTGACTCCGGGATTGCTCCAAAATTGGGGGTTATCATAGTAACAGGAATACTTCCATGTTTGTCCGCCCTTCTCGGTAGTTGGTGCTGTGACTTATGCAGCGTACCTGAGTAGGTTATAGTCTACCCGGCCGGCAACTGGGGGCCGCGGGAAGCCGAAGAACTAATTGCCCGTGACGGCGGGAAATGGTTGCATGGTTAATGTTATAGGGATTCATAGTCAAACGGGGAGGAAAATAATGTTGTCTGTAGAAAAACGTAATATTGGTGGGTGCAACCCTTAATCAGTGTTAGAGTGTTTAACCAGTAATATTTTACACAGATTGTTAACATGTAAAATATTTGCTTGCAATTCAAGGGGGGATGATTATAAAAAGTATCGTGCGATATAGCGTGTTTCATAATTGTATATTTATGAGATATTATTGCCCTTATTATTCAATATTAGTTTGGAGATGAGTTTTTTGAGAAGTTTGAAAGTTAAACTTATACTGATTATTGCCCTAACTTCGGTATTATTGCTGGGTAGTATCTCTTATATAAATTATAACAAAGCAGCAACGGTTTTAGACGAGCAATTGCGAAATATAGCTTTAATCAGTGCCGAGGATAATGCCAGGATAATAGATGAATGGCTGCAGGGTATTATCAAAGAAGCAAATGCTTTGGCTGCCAGCACGGATGTCCGGAGCAGGGACCCCCAAGCTTGCCTGCCGGTCTTGAACAGGGTTATAGAAAAACATGATGAATATGCTCTAGTTTATGTGACAGATAAAGAAGGCAACAGTATTGGGACTAACGGAATGAGTACAAATTACACCGACAGGGATTATTTCCAGGAGGCGATGCAGGGAAAACCCTGTGTTTCAAATCCATTACTGGGTAAAACCACCGGACAAATGATATTTGTTGTAGCAGTACCTATCTATAAGGAAGACCAGGCAAGCCCGGATGGTATTGTGGGCATAGTAGTTACAGTAGATTATTTACAGCAGCTTGCAGAAAATATGCGGATTAACGGTCATGGCTACGGGTTTATCCAGGGACCTGACATGACAACTATTGCTCACCCAAATGAGGAATGGATAAATACCAGGGAGATTTTAAATTCCGGGGATGAATCTTTGACTGAAGTCTTAAATCTAATGAGCCAGGGTAAGAAGGGTCATGCTATATATGTTCACCAGGGTATTAAAAAAATAATGGCCTATGCTCCGGTTAAAACTACCGGCTGGGCGGTGGCACAGACAGCTGATCTGTCTGATGTGCTGGCCCCGCTGACAGGCATTCGCAATTCCAATATGTTGGTAACGCTAATAGGATTTATTATTATGGCCTTGGTATCCATAATTATAGCTTCTTTTATAACCAATCCGTTAGTTAAACTCGGAAAAACAGCTGAGATGATCGCTCTGGGGGATTTAACACAGCAGGTAACAGTAAGTAACAGTAAAGATGAATTAGGTGTTTTAGAAGAAGCATTTAAAAAGATGGTAGACAACCTGAGGGCAATGATCGCTAGTATTCAAAGCAGTTCGGATAAACTCGCCTCATACAGCCAGGAATTGGCATCGTCCAGCGAGGAAGTAAGTGCTAATATTGAGGAGATGGCGAACACCACCAGTGATATGGCGAAAAACTCTGCCCATGAGGCTGAAGATGCTAATAAGTCAGTGGATGAATATGAACAAGTGCACCAGGCGGCGGAAGAAGGCAACAAGGCTGTTAAAAAGACTGTGGAGAGTATAAACGCAATAGCTTCAGGAGCAAAAGGTGTTGCGGCGTCCATTGAGAGTTTGGGCGCTAAATCAGGTAAAATTGGCGAAATTATTAATACCGTTACTAACATTGCAGACCAAACTAATCTTCTGGCCCTTAACGCTGCTATTGAGGCAGCACGCGCAGGGGAGTATGGTAAAGGTTTTGCCGTTGTTGCTGAGGAAGTGCGTAAATTAGCTGAACAGTCATCTGTAGCTTCGAATGAAATTGGCCAGCTTGTAAAAGATATACAGTCCGAGGTTTCCAATGTTGTTGAATTAATGAATAGCCAGCGCACCAGGGTTGGTGCTGGAGTTCAAGTGGCCGGTAATGCCGGTGCCTCTCTGGAGCAAATTATCAAAGCAGTTGAAAAAAATACATCTGTAATTCGTGCTGTCGCGGCAAGTTCTAGCCAGGCTAACGCAGGTATGCAGCAGTTAGCAGCATTGAATGAACAAATTGCATCTACCGTTCAGCAAATTTCGAGTGCAGCTCAGGAATTAGCCAACATTGCAGGTGCGTTGCAAAGCGAGGTTGCTAAATTCAAGTTAAGCGATAGACAAAGTTAAGGAAGCAATTAACCTTACAATAAGCCAAGCCCCCGGTTTTCTGCCAGGGGGCTTTAAATGTATCCGGAAAGCGGTTGAATTTATCCTCATTTAAATTGTCCATTCATCGTGAATAATACCTACCAGTAACCACTGGCCTTGATATTCCTCAAAAACCAAACGTAAACTCCGCCAATCCATTCCCTGGTATTTTTCCTCAAATCCCTCAAAATGGTATTCCACAATAATCGATTCCGGGTAAACTTCCCAGGCATTATTAATCATATTGCCTGCAAATAATTGCTCATTATAGCTGATTTGATCAGCGTTTCTATAATCATGATCGAAAATAAAACGGTCATAATAGTCCGCGGGAGTTAAATTAATTGGTTCGCCGGTTCCATCGTAACTCCCCCAACAATATTCTGAAGGGATAGAAAAGAACCCCTCAAAATCAGACGGCATGAAGATAACACTATCCTTAGTATCTACATAACTATACGGGCTGAACCGCACACCTTTTTCCGGGTGAATGAATTTCGCTAATGTTTCCATATCCTTGTTAGCAATCAGATTTATTATTTGAACAGCTTTATCTGAGATGATTTCTTCTGCTTCTTCAGGTGGAAGTATTTCATTATTCCCTGTTAAAACATTATATTCATGGTTTTGAATAATCCAATGCCCATCTCTATATTCATAAGTGATGGTTATTTTGTATTTTCCCTGCATCAAGTCTTCGTTAGTTTGAATAACTTGTACTTTCTTTTCATCAAGCTTTTTTACCTCATAGGGCTTATCCAATTGCAAAATAGCCGGACCGCCCCTGGAAAGAAGAAACAGCTCACCTTCTTCTTCGTAGATGAACTCATCAGCGTATGATAAAGCTAAATCCCTATCCATAAACTCTGACATATGCGAAACCCATTGTTCTTTGGTAGCAAAGTTTTTCACTTTTCTGGTTTCAGGTTCAACTTCTTGATAGATACCTTTTTCAAATTTACTGTTTAGTTCTTCCAGTGGAACCTCTGGAATATTCTTTGCATCCATACCTATATTACCGGTATTCCCACTACAACCTGCAAGCGCCATTGATAAGAAGATTGCTGTCAAAAAGAATAAATACTTTCTCATTACGTTCACTCCCCCATTTTCATTCAAGTGCGGCGATTTACCTGTGATACGGGCCAACTTGACCCAAACCGGTCATGGATTGTTTACGTTGTAACTCAAATAATTTTACTTTAATTTACTAGACGTATAAGCCGCCTTTTTGTTTCATTATACATGTATGCAATTTATTTATTGATGTTTGAGAAGTTATGATGACGTGAGCCGCGCATAATATGACTTTATAAAATCAACCGGGGTGAAGAAAGTTGTTAATTCCTTCAAAGACCCTGATGAAAAACGTTTTAATTATAATTCCTTTTGGTATTCTAGCACTTCCGCCGTTTTTCCTGGGCTTGTTCTTTGAGAAGGAAATGAGCATCCACCACTACTTTGTGGCCGCAGTTTCTCTTTTGGTTATAGTCCCGCTCATTATTCGGTTTCGCAGTATTAAAACCGGAGAAACACCAGCCGAAAACGGCATTTTTACTCACGGGGACCCGGTTGCACCGGTACACAGTTTGGCAACCTCGCCTTATTTTATGGCATTGGCCGGTCTAACGGTTTTATACGGGCTCTCTTTTTTAAATGCTGTTCATCCCCGGGAAGCTCTTTTTACCTGGCTGCGTCATATTGATTATCTCTTAACCTTTGTTATGGTGTTTATAGCGGCACATATGAACCCCCAAGGGGGCGGCCGGTCAAAAAACTTTACCAGCCGGGTGCTGGTAACCATTGCTGCTACAGGAACGGTGGTTGCTTTAGCGGGAATCTTCTCGGCCCAGGGCCTTGTATCTATAGAAGGGGGATTAACTGCCGAACGCCTGGCCTCCACCTTCCAATACCCCAACTCCTTTGCCATCTACCTCACGGCAACATTAATTATCACTGCCATTTTGGCGTTGCAAAGCAACCGGCCCTTTATGGCGGGAGCTTATGCCGGAATGGTTTTTTTAACCTGCCTGGCCATTAGCGGTAGCCAGAGCAGGAGTGTCATGGTTATGCTGCCCCTGGTTTTGGTTATTTTTGTTCTGGGGCAGCCAGTCAGGTACAGGGCGATCTTATTAACAGGCGGTGTTCTGGTACTGGCCAGTATCATGGCCCCTTTTACCGTAGGCCCGCAGGCCCGGCAAATTAGCCCCAATTGGAATGCATTCCTGTTGGTACTGGCCGGCTGTTTGGCGATTACCGGCGCATGGGCGGGGTTAGTGGCACGGGCTCAAGGAATCACCCTGCTGCACAATAAAAAAACACCCCGCGATAGTGGCAAGCAATCCCTGGCTAATGCGAAAACAGGGGTGGTTATAGTTGCCATAATGTGCGTCTTAATAGCAATTTCGTCACTGGCAATACTGGCCCATACCGGCAGCGGCAGTAATACCTCGGGCACTAAAAAATCATTGCTAGGCAGAACAGCCAATATCGGCGCCGGCGAAAGTTCTTTGCAATATCGTTTTGAGTTTTACAAAGATGCCCTGAACATGATTAAGGAACGGCCCCTGCTGGGATGGGGCGGAGGGGGCTGGAAGAGTGCTTATCCGGCCTACCAGTCATTTAACTATTTTTCTACCCAGGTACATAACCACTATTTACATGTCTGGATAGAGGCCGGTACGGCTGCTTTAATCATGCTCATCCTCCCATTTATCTTTTTGATGCGCGGTCTATGGCGCATATTCTTTGTACATCGCAGCCACCCCCTGGCACCGGAAACCTGGGCCATTGGCACCGCCGCCCTGGCTCTGGGCCTTCACGCGGCTATTGATTTCGACCTGTCCTTTGGCGCAATTTCCCTGCTGCTTTGGTCATTGCTGGCCCTGTTCGCTTACCGGGAAAAGGTTATGGATATTGGCTTGAACGTGCCCGGCTCCAAAAGGTTTGATATGGGTGTCAAAAAAAGTACCAATTTGGGGGTGCCCACCGTTTTGTTGGTTACAGGCCTGGGTTTGGCAGCGGTTTTCCTGGCCGCCCAGACCTTTGTTTTATGGGACGCGGCACACAGGGCGCAACAAGCTGTTACAGCCGCTGGCCAGGGTAACCTTAAGGTAGCCCTGGGGCATGTTCAGGCCGCTGCACGCCTTGACCGGTGGTCTGCCCGGTACCCTGTGCTGCAGGCTAAGATCCTGACGGCCCAAAGCCGGAGCAGCCCCGGCCAGGTCCGGGAGAACCGGATCAAAGAAAGTATCCGCCTGGCGCGGCAAGCGGTAAAGCTGGAAACCTATAATCCCGAGTATCGTTTTTTTCTGGCCCGCATGTACTTGGCCGGCGGCCGGCTGGAGAAAGCCCTGGCCGAGGCCGGGCGGGCCAAAGAATTAAGGCCGTGGCAGATACAGAGTTATGAGGAATATAACGATATTTTAGTTAATATTGCAGTGCAACAGCTCCTTACCGGCCGGGAAGAATCCGCCGGGGATACCTTACGCCGGGTGCTGGCGGCCACCCAGGAGGCTATAAATAAAAAAGAAACTTTACCCCCCGGGCTGCAGTGTCTGTGGGATCCACGCCGGGACCTTTTCCTCACCCCGGCCCTGTCAATAACCTCCGGCCAATCTGCACTGCTGTTGGGTGAATATAAGTTGGCCGTAGAACGCCTGTCCGGTGTAAGCGGGGCAGGTGATGAAAGAACGCGAGCCATCGCCCGGCTCTGGCTGGGGGCAGCGTTGCTAAAAGACGGCAACCCAAAGGGAGCGGAGTTGATACAAGACGCCTGCCGGTCAAGCAGTGAAGCAGTGGCGGAGTACCATGTGCTAAAACAGCTGCTGGATTTTTAGAAATTATTATGTCCCAGTGTATATTCTATTGTTGTTTTTTAAAAGATAATAGTAAAGCGAGTATTAGCCAATAATTTAAAAGATTGTAATAGATATTGCTATATATTGCTACCGGCCGAAGGCACTTTTAAAAAAGTTTAAGCCTGACCCCTGGGAGGTTTTTTAATGCAGATAGGTTTGATTGGATTAGGCAAAATGGGTTTCAACCTGGCCCTCAATATGCGGGATCATGGACATCAGGTGTTGGGTTTTAGCAGAACCGCTGCTACGGTACAGCGGGCTGTGGCTGAAGGCATAACCGGAGTGGACAGTGTGGAAGAAATGGTGGCCCGAATGCCGCAGCGCCGGGTAATCTGGCTGATGGTGCCGGCGGGTAAACCTGTGGATGATAATATAGCCAAGCTGGTACCTTTGTTGGATGAGCACGATATCATTATCGATGGGGGTAACTCCCATTACCGGGACACTTTAACCAGATACCGAATGTTAAAAGAAAAAAACATTGATTTTGTAGATGTGGGCACCAGCGGTGGCACGGACGGGGCCAGGCACGGTGCCTGTACTATGATTGGAGCGGAACAGGCGGTATTTGATTACCTGGAGCCACTTTTTCGGGATATCTGTGTGAAAAACGGCTACCTGCACACTGGGCCCAATGGTTCCGGGCACTTTGTCAAAATGGTGCACAATGGTATCGAGTACGGTATGATGCAGGCTATTGGGGAAGGTTTTGAAATACTGCAAAAAAGCGATTTTTCACTGGATTTAGCTGCGGTGGCCCGGGTTTGGAATCACGGTTCCGTTATACGCAGCTGGCTAATTGAGCTGACGGAAAAATCCTTTGCACTGGATCCTGGCCTGGCGTCTATTAAAGGTGTGATGCATTCATCAGGCGAAGGACTGTGGACCGTGCAGGAGGCGCTGGATTTAAAGATACCTGTACCCGTGATAGCCGGGTCACTTTTCATGCGCTACCGGTCGGAGCAGGAGGATACCTTTAGCGGTAAAGTCGTGGCTGCGTTAAGAAATCAATTTGGGGGCCATCAAGTTGATACAAAATAGCTTCGTTAATGATCTGATAGTTAACACGAACAATGTCTTTAACTTCGCCAGCGGTACGGACATAGACACGTCATGTGTACTGGTTATATTCGGTGGTACGGGGGATTTGACCCACCGCAAGTTAATGCCCGCCCTTTATAACCTGCAGTGTACCCAAAAACTACCCGGGCATTTTGCCGTAGTGGCTATTGGCAGGAAAAACAAAAGCAATGAGGATTACCGGTATGAAGTTTATGACTCTATTAAACACTTTGCCCGGTTTGATATGAAAGAAAAAACCTGGCATGAACTGCGCCAAAAAATATTTTACCAACAATTCGATTTTAACGATGACAGCGGTTACATCAGGCTGGCTGGTTTTTTACAAAAGCTTGATGAAAAATATCAAACCCGGGGCAATCGTATTTTTTACCTGGCAGTGGCACCGGAATATTTCGGCGTTATTGTAGAGAAACTGCAAGCTCACGGAATGGCGCACAACGGGGCTAGCTGGCAGCGGGTAATGATTGAAAAGCCCTTTGGCAGGGTTTGGCCTCAGCGCGGCATTTGAACCAAAAAATTACCAGGGCCTTTGCGGAAAAAAACATCTACCGTATTGACCATTACCTGGGGAAGGAAATGCTGCAAAACATTATGGTGATCAGGTTTGCCAATATGTTCTTGGAGCCCATCTGGAACAACCAGTATATCGACAATATTCAGATTACCTCTTGTGAAAAGGTAGGTGTTGAAGACCGGGGAGGCTACTATGAACAGGCCGGGGCACTGCTGGATATGGTACAAAACCATATGCTGCAACTCCTCACCCTCACTGCTATGGAACCGCCCGCTAGCCTGGGTACAGAGGATGTTCGTAATGAGAAAGTCAAGGTTCTCAGTGCTTTACAGGAATTTAGTCCCGAATTGGTGCTAAAAAACGCGGTGCGGGGTCAGTACGGCCCCGGCACGGCACAAGGAAAACCCGTGCCGGGATACCGGCAGGAGGAACGGGTGGCACCCGACTCTAACATAGAAACATTTATTGCTATTAAAGTGTACGTGGAAAATTTCCGGTGGGCGGGTGTACCCTTTTACATTCGCACCGGTAAAAGAATGCCTTTCAAATCCACACAAATTATAGTGCAATTTAAGTCGCTGCCTAAAATTTTATATGCCAGGCAGAACGGGCAATTGCAGCCAAACCTGCTGGTGATCAAAATCCAGCCTCAGGAAGGGGTGTTTTTTCAATTTAACGCCAAAAAACAGGGCACAGTTTGCCGGATCGTCCCGGTGCAAATGGATTTTTGCCAAAATTGCGCCGGTGAGCTTAATTCTCCCGAGGCCTATGAAAGATTGTTGTTTGATGCCCTGCGGGGCGACTCCACATTATTCACCCGGTGGGATGAGGTGGAGTACTCCTGGCGGTTTGTGGACACTATTGCCGCCACCTGGCGGCAGCATGCACCCGCTTTCCCCAACTACCCGGCCGGCAACTGGGGGCCGCGGGAAGCCGAAGAACTAATTGCCCGTGACGGCAGGAGATGGTTGCATATCAAATGAAGATTTATGATATTTCCATGACCATTTACCATGATATGCCTGTATATAAAAACAAAGATGAAAAACGACCTGTATTGACCTGCACCAGTGATTTTACCACCGGAAACACATATGAATCCCGGATACAAATGGACATGCACACCGGAACTCATGTGGACGCTCCGCTGCACGTGCTGCCGGGCGGGGCCACCATTGAGCACATTGATTTAAGTAAGCTGATTACCCCTTGTAAAGTGCTTGATTTTACCGGCCTAATTGAAAAAATCGGCGCTGAAGATTTAGCCGAACGGGATATTAAAAGCGGTGATTTTATATTGCTGCGCACCAAAAACTCATATTTTGACGCCTTTGACTTTAACTTTACCTATCTTGACCAAAGCGGCGCGGCTTATTTAAAAAATAAGGGCATCACCGGTGTGGGCATAGATGCTCTGGGTATAGAAAGGAGCCAGCCCGGGCATGAAACACATAAAATATTATTTGAGGCCGGGATAGTGATATTGGAGGGTTTGAGATTAAGAGATGTCGCAGAAGGTAGTTATTTACTTATTGCGGCACCGTTAAAAATAAGGGGAGTTGAAGGGGCACCCACCAGGGCTGTGCTCATTGAAACTTGAGTTTCTCACCTAATCTTTATTTTTCATACAAAGTGTATGGAATTCCGCCATAATCCGTTAACACATTTCTTCTTAGGCTGGACTAAGGTTTGTAGGAAAGTTAGGAACCTGTAATATTGGCCTCTAAACACGTATACCGGGTTATAATTATCGATGCGCACCAGTTCCGGGTGCAGCGGTGTATAAGCCAGTTCGATGCCTGTTATGATTGAAAAGGTCGCCGAAAATTGTTATACTTTTCCATATCCTCGGACCGCAATGTTTTCAAGGTCATCACGTGTATACTAACCCCGGTACCGACGGCTAGCAAAACCAGGGTTATGTATATATTAGACACCATCAACATGGAAATAATGAGCGATAGCCATAAAAAGATGAGTGTACAGACTTTCGTTTTTTTTGTTACTGCCTTATATGTCGTGTAGTTATAAATATAAGCTCCGAAAACTTTGTGGTTTATTAACCAATTATATAAGCGCTTCGAACTGCGCAAATAACAAAATGCAGCCAGGAGTAGGAGTGGTGTGGTCGGCAGGATAGGAAGGAAAATGCCTACCACTCCTATTACCAGTGATACTGATCCCAAGAGAATAAAAAGATATTGTTTTACTGGAAACATTTTCATTTTTTCGCCACCCGTTCCACTAACAGCAGTACTTAACTATTCTTTTTTAAACCCTCAAATCCTTTTACCAGACACCCATGCCGCTGACGTGGCACCAGCATGGGATGAAAATTACCTGACGCTTATTGTTAGGATAGAAGTTCTTATAAAAGTATAAAAGCTCCGTGTCTTTTGTTTCGGGAACTATCGAAGGTCTGCAGCACAACGCAATTTACTTTTAAATTTAGAATTAACTTTTAGCAGGTAAAAAAGTAAAAGCATCTAATTATTTAGAAAATAACGTTAATGTTACTATGTTACTACGGAGTAAAAAAATGAAACCTAAGGTTATTTTAGGACAAAATATAGACTTGAAAAAAATTCTCCAGCTCGAACTGTTAAGTGAGACGGAGAAGAGGCAATTTTATGAAGAGCTGGTTGGGGAATTTGAACAGATTAATACTATCATTGATTCACTAAAGGCTGTAATTTATGTTGCCGATATAGATTCTTACCAAATCCTTTTCATTAATAAATTTGGCACGGACATTTTCGGCACTGACAGCGTGGGAAAGCGTTGCTTTGAGGTATTTCAAAACAGGCAATCGGGGCCTTGTCCCTATTGTACTAATAGTCATTTGGTTAAAAATGGAGTTGTCCAACCGCCCTATGTGTGGGAACACTATAATGACATAACCAAGACATGGGTTAAATGTATTGATACTGCAATAAGGTGGAGCGACGGCAGATTAGTTCGTATGGAAATTGCGATAAATATCACGGAGCAAAAGCTGGCGGAAGAAACTTTAAAACAAAGCCAGGAACAGCTTGAAAAGTTAATTGCAGAGCGAACTGTTAAGCTCATCAAATCTAACGAGCATTTAAAACGGGAAATTAAAAAGCGCAAAGAAATAGAAGAATCGTTACGTGAGAGCGAGGAACGATATCGCCAGCTAGTTGAGCATTCACAAAATATGATTGCTATCTATATTGATGAAAAATTGGCCTTTATAAATAAAACGGGTGTAGATTTATTAGGTGCACAAGAGGCCTCGGAAATTATCGGAAAGTCAATTTGGGATTTTGTACATCCGAATAGCCAGGAGAGCGTGAAAGAAAAAATTAGATATTTGCACAGTAATCCTAGAAGTGTTATTCCGGCCTCCAGGGAAAAGATAATTCGTTTTGATGGAGCGGTTGTCGACCTGGAGATAACGGTATATTCCCTTACTTATCAGGGTAAACCGGCTATTAAAATAGTGGCCCGTGATATTACAGAACAGAGATGGTTTAAGAAAGAAATGACTCGTCTTGAAAGGTTGAACGTCATAGGTCAGATGGCCGCCGGAATTGGCCACGAAATCAGGAATCCCATGACCACCGTGCGCGGGTTCTTACAGTTGTTGGCCCAAAAAAAGGAATGCGCTCAATACATTGAGTATTTCAATCTGATGATATCTGAATTGGACAGGGTTAATTTATTAATTACAGAATTCCTTTCCCTGGCCAAAGATAAACCGTCAAAGCTAGAAATGCAAAGTCTTAACCCCATAGTAAAGACGATATTGCCACTGATCTTGGCGGATGCAGTAAACGAGGATAAAAATGTTGTTCATGAATTGAAGGATACACCGGATATATTGATTGACGAGAAAGAAATTCGTCAACTCATTTATAACCTTTGTAGAAATGGACTACAGGCAATGCCTGCTGGCGGCACCTTGACAATAAAAACATACGTGGATGTTGATGAGGTGGTGTTAGCAATTAAAGATGAAGGAAACGGGATCGATCCCGAGGTGCTTGATAAGTTAGGCACACCCTTTTTTACTACAAAAAATGATGGCACGGGTCTGGGTTTATCCATTTGCTATAGTATCGCGGCAAGGCATAACGCCAGTATTAGCCTTGAAACGAGTCCAGCGGGAACAACCTTTTTCGTGCGTTTTAAGATATAAAATCTTGTCACAGACCCTGGTTACAGCACTGGCGCTTAGAAACAAACAAGGGTTATAGTTTGCCTTATCAGTAATAACTTGTGTTGATGTGCATTATGCTTTTTTTTACGCACGGAAACGGTCTACCCATAGCCTGCCTGTTGCAAACCGGTCCAATGAAACCGCCTATTTTTCTTCAATTTGTTACCGGTATACTTGACAGCATCGGAGTTGCTTTCCACGACATTATGAGCATGCACAACACTATATACATATGGCCCTTGACCTGCGCAATAATGAAGATTGAGCCTGGAGGAATTCCTCCGGGCTTAATCTTCTTTGTTCATTGTATTCCAGTGGAAACACCGCCTGAAGATGTTCCCCCGACTTCCGCATGGCGGTGATAATTGCCACAATGCGAAACTTTTAATATAATTAAGGCGATATGTAGTATGACGGTAAGAATGATTGAGGAAAGAAGGATGAGCTGCCTGTGAAAATTACCGAGCAAGAGGTAGAACATGTGGCTTTGATGAGCCGCCTTGATTTGACAGCAGACGAAAAAGCGACCTATACGCAGTCCCTTAATGCCATATTGGACTACCTGGATATGTTAAACAAATTGGATACCACTGGCGTGGAGCCTGCCGCCCATGTCCTCCCGCTGAAGAATGTTTACCGGGAAGACAAGCTGCAGCCAGGTCTGGATAAAGAGCAGGCCCTGGCCAATGCACCGGAAGAGGAAGCGGGGGCCTTTAAAGTGCCCCGAATTGTTTAAACAGGAGGAATCCGATGCAATTAAATACATTATCAGTTCATCATCTTAGCGAACTAATGGGGAAAAAGGAGGTTAGTTCCGAAGAATTAACCAGATTTTATCTGGAACATATCAGCCGGGTGGAAGATAAAATTAAAGCCTTTGTGACGTTAACAAAAGAAGAAGCTTTAGCCCGGGCCAGGGCTGTCGATGAGAGGCGGGCCAGGGGAGAAGAGCTTTCTCCCCTGGCGGGAATCCCCACGGCCGCCGGTGACAATATATGCACCCGGGGAGTCAAGACCACCTGTGCTTCCCAGATATTATACAATTTTATCCCGCCCTATGATGCCACCGTAGCCGGGAGGTTAAAGGGAGCCGGTGCCATACTCGTGGGCAAATGTAACATGGATGAGTTTGCCATGGGTTCCTCCACCGAGAATTCAGGGTATTTCGCCACCAGCAATCCCTTTGACTTTGATGCCGTACCCGGCGGTTCCGGCGGGGGGGCTGCAGCAGCGGTGGCCGCAGGTGAGGCGGCCTTTGCTTTGGGCACGGACGCCGGGGGCGGTATCCGCCAGCCGGCGGCCTTTTGTGGTGTTATAGGGTTTAAACCTACATACGGTTACGCCTCCCGGTTTGGCTTGATATCCCATGTTTCCTCTTTGGGGCAAATCGGGGTCTTTACCAGGGATATGACGGATCTTGCTCTGATCCTGAACGAAATTTGCGGTCACGATGATAAAGATGCTACATCAGCCTCTGTGGATGTGCCGGACTTTAGAAAGAGCCTGGTGAACGACGTCAAGGGGTTAAGGATTGGCCTGCCCGGAGAATATTTCGGTACGGACGTGTCGCCCCGTGTGGCGGCAAAGGTCCGGGAGGCCATTGTTAAACTGGAAGAATTGGGGGCCGTTTGCGAAGAGGTGGCCATGCCCCATATCGAATACGCCCCGGCCGCCCATTACATCATATCCTCGGCTGAAGCCAGTTCCAACCTGGCCCGTTTTGACGGAATCAGGCATGGCCTCAGGGTGGAAGCTGAAGATGTGCTGACCATGTTCAAAAAAACCCGCGGCCAGGGTTTTGGTGAAGAGGTGAAAAGACGCATCATGCTGGGCACCTTTGCCTTAAGTGCCGGTAATTATGAGGCTTATTACGTTAAAGCCCTAAAGGTGCGTACTCTGGTCAAACAGGACTTTGACCGGGCCTTTGAAAAATTTGACTGCCTGTTAACACCCACCAGCCCTGCCACCCCTTTCAAAATAGGAGAAAAAGCGGGCGATCCAGTGGCTATGTACCTGTCCAAAGTCTACACCATGCCGGCTAACCTGGCCGGGGTGCCTGCCATGTCCCTGCCCTTTGGTTTGGTGGAGGGGCTGCCTGTGGGATTGCAGCTAATGGCCCGGCATTTTGACGAAGGGACTCTGCTCAGGGTGGGCTATACCCTGGAGCAAAGTACTGACCAAACCAGGTTAAAACCCGGATTATTGCTTTAATTTTGTTCACAGGGGGTGCAAAATGAGTAGATACGAAGCTGTCATTGGCTTGGAGGTTCACGTAGAGTTAAAGACGGATACCAAAATATTTTGCGGCTGTTCTACGGAATTCGGGAAGGAACCCAACACCCAGGTGTGTCCCGTTTGCCTGGGCCTGCCCGGTAGTACAGGTGTTTTAAATAAAAAGGTTGTGGAATTGGCAACCAGGGCTGGTTTGGCTCTAAACTGTGAGATAGGTACTTATACCTGGTTTGATAGAAAAAATTATTATTATCCCGACCTGCCCAAAGGCTATCAAATTTCCCAGGTATTCCGGCCAATCGCTTATAATGGATATCTTGATATAGATGTTGATGGCGAGAAAAAAAGAATTAACATTACCAGGGCGCATATTGAAGAGGATCCCGGGAAACTGGTCCATTCAGGCGGGTCCATTACCAGTTCACGTTACTCTTATGTGGACTACAACCGGTCCGGTATGCCCCTCATTGAAATAGTTTCGGAACCTGACATTCGCTCGGGCGCAGAAGCTAAAGCCTATCTGGAGAAACTGAAGGCCCATCTGGAATATGCCGGTGTTTCCGATGTGAAAATGGAGCAAGGCTCGCTGCGCTGTGACGCCAACGTTTCGGTTCGCCCCGTTGGGACTACCACACTGGGTACAAAAACCGAGATAAAGAATATGAACTCTTTCCGGGCTGTGCAAAGGGCCATTGAATATGAAGTGGAAAGGCAAATAGATGTACTGGAAGACGGCGGAAAGGTGGTTCAGGAAACCCGTGGATGGGATGAAAACAAGGGTATAACCGTGTCCATGCGCAACAAGGAAAACCCGGACTACAGGTGTTTCATCGAGCATGAGCTTCCTCCCATCGAGCTGACGGAAGAATGGATAGAGGAGGTCAGGGCTTCCATCCCGGAATTGCCCGACGCCCGCCGGAGGCGCCTGGTGGAAGAGCACGGGCTGCCGGATTACGATGCCGGCGTAATTACCAGTTCCCTGGCCCTGGCTGAGTTCTTTGACGCTGCGTTAAAAGAGTTTCCCGATGCGAAAACAGTAAGCAACTGGATCATGGGTGAACTTTTGCGGCTGTTGAATGCCCGTAATATGGAATTGGGTGAATCCAGGATTACCCCCGGCGGCCTGGCTTCATTGCTGCAGTTGATTAAAAAGGGTACCATCAGTAATAAGATCGGTAAAGAGGTATTCGAGGTTATGTTCGAGGAGGGCAAAGACCCGGAGCAGATTGTCAAGGAAAGGGGTTTGTCCCAGATATCCGACCAGGGGCAACTAGCCCAAATTATTGATGAGGTTATTGCCAAAAACCCCAAATCGGTGGCGGATTACCAGTCCGGTAAGAAGCAGGCCATCGGTTTTTTGGTGGGTCAGGTGATGAAAGCCACCAGGGGCCAGGCCAACCCCGGTGTGGTCAATTCCATGCTGCGGGAAAAACTGGGGGAATAGAAGAAATAATAGGGCGAAAAAAAATTAAGATTCCAAATAAAAGCCACCTGTGAAATGTTTGGGCATTTCACAGGTGGCTTTTATTTAACCCGGGAAATTTAGCCCGGCGAGCGAAAGGTACCACCACCCGGCTTTTGGTGTGGATATTACATAAAATTATACAGCAGAGCCATGGTAACAATGCCCACCAGCAAGCTGTAGAACAGGCTTCTGGTTTTGATGGCCACCAGCAGTGTGGGTATGAAGGCCCAGATATATTTATTCTGAATACTGATATTAATTTCGCCCTCCGGTGCCAGTACACTTATCGCCGTTAAAGCGCCCAAAACCGCCGGGGCCACAAAGGAGAGCCACCGTTTCACCGGTTCAGGGAACTCATAGCGGGAAAACATTGCCACCGGCAGGATACGTGGCAACAGGGACACCAGCGAAACACCGATGATCATGATCCAGATACTATTTCCGCTCACTGATGAACACCCCCAAACTGGCTGCGGCAATGGTTGCTATGATGATATTAAACATATTTGCCATGGTGGCAGGCATTAAATAACCAATTAACAAACAAATAAAGGCGGAGGATAAAGCCACAATAACATCCGGTTTATTTCTGATCATAAGCACCAGCAGGCAAATATACATTGCCGGCAGAGTAAAACCCAGGCCCAGGCGGTCCGTGTCGCCGATATAGCTGCCCAGTATGGCGCCCAGCAATGTACTGGCGATCCAGCCAGTATGTGAACTAAGGTTAAGTCCAGCCATGTAGGAAGCGGTGGGCGCATGCTGCTGGTAGCGGTTCATGGCCACGGCATAGGTTTCATCGGTCAGCCCGTAGGATAAAATGCTGCCCGTGGCGGTTGGGACATGGCCCTTGAGGTAAGGCACCAGTGATGTGGAAAACAGCAAATATCTTAAATTCACTAAAACGTTGGCCAGGATAATGGTGAATACCGCTCCGCCGGCTTGCAAAACTCCAATGGCGATATACTGTCCGGCCCCTGTAAAGCACAACACCGACATCATGGTGGCCTGGACAATTGACATGCCCACATCAGTTGCCAGCACCCCAAAGGCAAAACCCAAAGGTAAATAGCCCAACACTATCGGGATGGAGTCGTTTATTCCCTGTTTCAATTCTTGCGTTTGCATTTTACGTCCCCGTTCCAGTTTTAAGAATAACAATATTTTACCTATTATAGTACTTTAAACGCGTTTTTTCATTATTATTTTTTGCCAAGTCCGCTACTTTCTTGACGCGTTATCAAGCATCATATAAAATACTACTGGTTTGAATAATCAATAAATTAAAACAGCTCTCCGAGTTCAATAACCTGTTAACCATGTTATGGTTCTTGAACCGGCAGGGTATGCCGGGAAACCGGCCTGCCTCCCATTGCGGAAAGGAGATGATAAACCCTGGGTATGACCGGGCTTTGTTTCCTTTTGGCAGGACAAAGCCCGTTTATTTTCCATTAATACCGGTAAAACAGGTTGTGAACTTGTCGAAAAATTATTTTAAATTTGAACCATATCATTAAGTTAAAAGGAGAATTCGGTATATGACCACCCAACAGGTATTCAGCGTATGCGGTATGTGCACTGTGCGTTGCCCCATCATGGCCGAGGTAAAAAATGACAATGTGCAATTGCTCCAGGGAAATCCTCACGTACCTGCGATGAAGGGGACCATATGCCCCAAGGGTGCCGCTGGAATTGCACTGCTTCATGATCATGAACGTATCCAGGGGCCAATGATTCGCGAGGGCAAGCGCGGTGAAGGTAAATGGCGCCAGGTCAGTTGGGATGAGGCCTTGGAGGAAACCGCCGCCAGGCTCAAAGCGGTGATGGATAAACACGGGGCGCGCAGCGTCGCCTTTTCGGACCGCAGCGGGCCGTTTAAAGATTTGCACCAGGCGTTTGTGCGCGGTTTGGGCTCCCCCAACTATACCAATCACGACAGTTCCTGTGCCCGCAATGTGCACCACGCCTGCATTTCCGTCACCGGTGCAGGCCGCGAGGAACTGGTTTACGATTATAAAAACGCCAGGCATGTGGTATTTCAAACACGCAATATATTTGAGGCTATCAACGTGCAGGAGGTTACTAACCTGACTGCAGCCATGGACGCGGGCTGCAAGATCACGGTTATTGATATCCGGGCCACTATTTCGGCGACGAAGGCTGACCGGTTCCTATTGGTTAGACCCGGAAGTGACTACGCCCTTAACCTGGCAGTTATTCACGAGCTCTTATTCAAGAAACTCTATGATGCTGAATATGCCGCCCGCTGGATAAATGATCTCGGCCAGTTGGAAGAATTTGTACGCCCGTACAGCCCGGAATGGGCCGAAGGGGAAACCGGGGTTCCCGCCGGTGAAATCCGGCGCTTCGTGCAGGAAATTGCCGCCGCCAGGCCGGCCGTGATCTGGCACCCCGGCTGGATGACCGCCCGCTATACCGATTCTTTTTATGTCTCCCGTACAGCTTATATCATCAATGCCCTCCTGGGTTCCATCGGTGCCAGGGGTGGTTTGATGTTTACCAAAAAACCCGGCGACGTTGGGAGGAAGGGTTTGAATAAACTGGCGGACCTGTTCCCCAAGCCCACCGAGAAGCGTGCGGACGGTGTGGGGTGGCTTTACAAGCATTTTGATGCGGGGCCGGGCTTGGCCCACCTGGTTTACAAGGCCATGGAAACCGGTGAACCATACCCGGTGAAGGCCTATATCGCCTACCGCCATGATCCCTTGATGGGTTTTCCCGACCCGGATCGCCTGCGGCAAATATTCGATCATTTGGATCTGCTGGTATCCGTTAGCTTTACGTGGTCGGACACCGCCTGGTATTCAGATATAGTGCTGCCCCTGTCCACCTATCTCGAGCGGGAAAGTATCATGGCCTGTAAAAACGGGCTACGGCCCTATTTCTTCGTGCGCCGGCGGGCTGTTCAGCCGCGCTTCGATACGCGGGCGGACTGGGAGATCATCTGCGGGCTGGCCAGGCGCCTGGGGATTGGCGAGCTGGCCTTTAGCTCTATTGAGGATATCTGGAACTACCAGTTGGAGGGCACCGGGGTACGGCCTGAGGATTTCAATGCCACCGGTTTTGTAAACCTGGCCCAGCCCGTTGAAGACCCGCCCTTTACGGAACCCAGGTTTAAAACGCCCTCCGGTAAAATCGATATTATTTCCGAGAGGCTCGAAAAACAGGGTATTCCATCTTTAAAACCTTACACTGCCCCGAAACGGCCGCCCAAAGGGCAATTCCGCCTGACCTTTGGCCGCTGTGCCGTGCACACCCAGGGCCATACCGTGAACAACCCCATGTTGTCGGAACTGATGTCCGAAAACGTATTGTGGATTAACGACCGGGCTGCGGCAGAACTTCAGATTACCGATGGGGAGCGGGTCACGGTCAGCCGGGACGGCTATTCCGAAACCATCCGGGCCAAAGTGACCCCGCTGATTCACCCCGAAGCTGTATTCGTGGTTCATGGCTTTGGCCACCGCCTGCCGGTGGAGAGCCGTGCCTATGGTAAAGGCCTGGCCGACAATTGTTTTATGCAGGGTGGACTGGAAATCTGGGATCAGGCCGGGGGCAGCATAGCCATGCAGGAACATTTCGTTACCGTCTCTAAATGCTAAGGTATTCCTGTGGCTATCTTAACCATCTCATGTAGCAGTCCCGGAAAACGCTATTAATCTACAAATTAGATATGTATAACTTGAAAAACCTACCCTTGAAGAAATCGGGTAGGTTTTTCGCTGTACATCTTTTTGTTGCAGCAGTTATTTGCATGTGTGGTTATCGTTGACATAGATCAAGATGAAGGTGAAATAATTGCCCTGATTGGTCCAAGTGGATGCGGCAAGTCAACGATTTTGAATATCGCAGCGGGTTTTGAAAAACCGGATGAAGGTAGCAGCTTGTTTGACGGCGAGCTAGTTGCAGGTCCTTCCTCAAAGAGAAGTGTGGTCTTTCAATCAGCCGTTCTTTTCCCCTGGCTTACGGTGAAGCAAAACGTTGCCTATGGTTTAAAGCTTAAGAAGTTGAGTCGCCATGTGCAGGATGAAAAATGTGCAAAGTATATTGGCCTGGTGGGCCTGAAAGGCTTTGAGCATTATTACCCCCATCAATTATCCGGTGGAATGCAGCAGCGGGTTTCCATTGCCAGGGTACTGGTCATGGAACCGAAAATGCTGCTTATGGACGAACCATTTGCAGCATTGGATGCCCAGACCAGGCTCTCCATGCAGCAACTACTATTATCTATTTCCATGCAGCTTAATCCCTCTATTCTTTTTATTACGCATGATGTCGAGGAGGCATTGATGTTAGCCGACAGGATTTATGTTATGAGCAGGCTTCCGGGCCGTATCAAACATGAAATTAGTGTACCGTTTCCAAAACCGAGGTCAATATCATTGCTTGGTAACTCCTTGTTTTCCGAGGTGAAGCATAAAATTTTGCAGCTTTTGTTCGATTATGGTAATCCCTGATGGTCCATGGTTTTGGCCACCGCCTGCCGGTGGAGAGCCGTGCCTATGATAAAGGCCTGGCTGTATGCAACATACTGTGCAACATACATAAAAGTGCCACTGGAAGTCCTACAAAAAGGGGATGTATATCTAAAGGTAAGAAAAATTGGCTCAGCAGGGTTGCCACCGGGGCTAAAATAACTGCGCGGAGAACCCCCCGGGGGCGCACCCGGGCAGGAATAAAAACCGCTGCTAATAGCGGTAGAAATACAGTAACACCGCGCAATGCATTTGAAAGATAAGTCCAATCCAGAATTAAAGTACCGCCCGAAAACAACACCATAGCCAGCGCTACCGCACCCGTGCCGGCGGTAAATAAACGTCCGGCCCGGAGTAGAGCTTTGTCAGAAACACCGGGGTGAAGGGTTGCATAAACATCGCGGGTAAGTACTGTACTTACCCCCAGGGTCAGGGCACCGCCCGTGAGAATTAGAGAGATCAGCAGGGTGGCATTAGCTACACCGCCCAACCAGGGACTAAGGTATAAATTGAAGAAAACGGGCAGAGCAAAGACAGGGTTAATACCGGGATGGGCTACCTTCATAAATAGGCCGATAATTACCCCGGCGAAGCCGTACATGGGTATTAGTGCAGCAGCAACCAGGGCGCCAATCTTTGCTGAACGTACATCCCGCCCGGCAAAAAGAGGCTGTAGGAACGCCTGGGTGGAGGCAAAGCCTACGAGAACCGAAAAAAGACCGCCCAATTCAACAAGCGCTCCCCGGGGAAAGAGAGACAATGTAGGTGCCACGGTAAGCAGCGCCGCTGTTTTCCAGAGTCCACCCGTTTCAAGACATGCTATTACCCCACCGGCAAACAGGGTTATAGAAAGCAGTGCCAGTTTTACCATACCAACCAGGCCGGTACTCCAAATCCCACCGCCAATCATATACAACACTATTAAAAAAACTATAATAAAAGAAGCCGGCACTGATCCAACCGAAAACATACCACTTAGAACCGGAATTGCGGCAATGATTTGTACTGCTACCTGAATCAGCATTCCTATTACCGTAAACAGAGCCACCCAAAACCTAATCCCTTCGCCGTAACTGGCTATCAGGTATTCTGTTATAGTACTTACTTCCTTTTCACGCAGAGGTTTTATCATGAATAAAGCTAACAGCAAGCAGGATAAACCTGCCCCTATGGTGAACCAGATGGCAACTAAACCGTATTTGCAGGCCATCTGAGCGGTTCCAATGGTGACCGTGCCTCCAACGAATGACCCTACTATAGCTCCCGCTATGGCGGCGGGATACAAATTGCGCCCCCCTACAATATAATCTTGGGAGGTTTTAATTTTTCCAACTGAATGTAGACCTACCAGCGTAACTATAGCCAGGGTCAGGACAACGCTGGTGTAATAGGGTAAAGTATGCAAAAAAAATCACTCTTTTTATTAATAGTTATTTATTAATTGCATAACTTCCAGAATGCTGCAATATCGCCCGGGGTAAATCAGACTAATTTTCTTTGCAAGAAACGTGGGAAAAACCCCATCCGTTCCACTTCCACAAGGTGGTTTCCCTCCTGGCGGGGTCGGTATAGCTGCCCTCGATAACCAGCAGTTCCTTCTCACCGTCGTTGTCAAAATCAACAAGGGATGCACGGTGGTTGGGATAATCCAGATTGGATGACTGCCACACCGGCTTTATGCTGCCCTGTTCAAGCTTAAAGATAAAAAGGTGGTTTTTGACGCCGGCATCTTCCTCCTCCAGCCAGAAGGGCTTGTGGGGACCGAAGCTGCCTTCTTTCCAAACCAGCAAGTTTAACTCTGTTATGCCGTCGTTGTTGACGTCACCCAGAAAGAAATAATCCACCCACCAGTCGCCCGGTGATTGCCAGATGGTGCGGGAAGCTTCCCGTACCGTTATTCTTCCGTTCTTTAGATAAACTCCTTCCTTGCAGCCATCGCCGTCCAGGTCGAAATACTGGCTTTGCAACAACCTGTATTCCGGCGGGGATTTTTCAGCCTGGAATACATATTGTTCCACGGTGGTGAATATCCCTTTTTCACTGTCCCAGGCCGGTATCCTTTGCCTGTTCAGATCAAGTTCCAGTTTCTCCATTATCCTTTGTCCCTCCGGCCCGCTTATAGTCACGGGGCGCGCATCGCCGGTGATATAAACCGGGAGAAACTCCATCTTCTCCACATTGTTTTCCCTGATCCAAATCCCGGCGGCAACACTTTCCCGGGTGTCCCGGGACCACAGCTGGTCAAAAACAAAGTTGCCCAGGCTATAAAGGATGTATTTCCCCCGGTAACGCTCCACCCTTTGTACCACGTGGGGATGACTGCCCAGCACCAGATCCGCCCCGGCGTCTATGGCCAGCCGGGCAAACCGGACCTGGGTGGCATCCGGTTCGGCGGCGTATTCGGTGCCGGCATGCAGGGAAACCACCGTGAAATCAGCATTGGCCGCCGCCTCGTTGATGGCGGCGGTCATCTTTTCAGGCTCCAGGAGGGCGGTGCCGGGGCCATCGCCTGCCCCGTAGGAGTCCGGTACAACCGCCGGGTCATTAAAGGCCAAAAAAGCCAGCTTTACACCCTTTACTTCCATATACCGGGGGGCATAAGCTTCCCGGTCATTTTTGCCGGCACCGGTGTGGAGGATGGCGGCACCGTCCAGGTAGTGCATGGTGTCCAGTATTCCCTGCCCGCCAAAATCGGGCACATGGTTGTTGGCCAGGGACAGGATATCAAAACCGGCCTCTTTAAGGGCCGGGGCCACCCGGGGGTCGGCCCTTAACACCATCTCGGGGACCTTTATTTCTCGTCCCGGGGTTACCGGGCCTTCCAGGTTACCGAAAACAACATCCCCGCCTTGCAAGAACCACTGCACCCCGGCGAAGGAATAGCCCGGGTCGCCGTGCTCGTTTATTTTTTGAGCCACGTACCGGGAGAGCATGATATCTCCCACCGCCACCAGGCACAGGGCATCATGTTTTTCCGGTAGCTGCATGCGATATTTTTTAAAGGCCGCCAGGTCATGGAAATGCTTGCCGCCGCCGTACTGCTCCGGGGCACAGGCCCAGGAGCAGTACAGCAGCCCCACCGCCAGCAGAAGGGCCGGCATTAACCGGGTGAATTTCACGGGGCAATAAAGGTTTCGGTCCACCCGGCCAGGGGGGGTGCTTGTCCGGCATCCAGTATGGCATGCCATTTTTTATCGGTTAAACGGTCCTGAAGCGGCCAGGTAAACTCATAGTGGGAATAAACACCGCCCTTGGCAATTCTCAAGGTACCATCAACGGGTACCACGGCGTAAATTTCAAAGATGTTTCCTGTGGCCTCCTGCAGCACCCGGCCATTAGGATCGGTGGCCACATCGGCTACCAGTGCCGCGGGATTTTCGGCAATGGCGGAGCGGTGGTCCACCCCTATATCCCTGAGGGCCTCCAGCCAGAAATGTTCCAACTGCCCGCCGTAGGAGCGGATTAAATCATATTCTTCACCAGTCAGCGGTTGATTGGAGAGTTCCTTTTCGGATATCGTTTTTAAAGCCAGGGCCAGCTGCTCCAGCCGGTCCAGGCTGTCCCAATCCCTTTGGCCCAGAAGATCCCGCGCCGACAGCCCCTCCCGGGTCATGTTCACCAGGGCGGCCAGGCGGGCATAAAGGTGCGGGTTTGGCTCCACATAACCCCGGTCATCCACACCCTCCATACCGCCGCCCATTTCGGCGTAAACCTGTTTGGCATAAAGGATGGTATCATGCTTGAGCTCGGTCCAGCTGGCCAGATAGCTGTTCAAATCTTTCCTGGTCCAGGCCTGGTTGCGCATAAAGGCCGGGTAACCCTCTTCCCTTTCCCGCAGCAGGGGCTCCAGGGTATAAAGCCATCCCCAGTACAGGTTTTGCGTCCAGATATTTTTGTCCAGGCCGGTGATATATTGCCGCATTTTATTCATGTTATCCCGGTAGCCTGCGTAATTTGTTTCACCCTCAGCCTCCAATATAGCGTAAGCTTCGTCAGAGCCCATGGCTGCCGGGATGTCCAGGCCCCTGGGCAGCATTCTGCGCTCGCCCTGGCTGTTTTCTTTTACCGCGCGGTAAACCAGCCGCTGGAAAACGTCGGCATCCAGGGTGTACCGCTGCCCCATAAACCTAAAGCCTTTGATTGCGCTTTCGCGATCGGGTTGTATATCCTCATCAAAGATAGGGATGGAGTTTATAGCCGGAGGTTCCAGTTCTGCCGCCGCTTGCATGAAGGTGGCCCATTTATCACCGCCGGAGGCCAGTTCCCCAAGTCCCGCTTTGGGGCCATAGATTTTGTCCAGTAGTTCCCGGTATTGCAGGTAGGACAGGTCATCGGCCCGGCCCACAAAGAAGCTGGTGGGCTGGTATATTTTATCCCACTTTTGCCCGTTATCCCCTTCACCCAGGGCCAGGGTCATTAAAACGGCTGATTTTGTTTCATCCTCACTGTTGAGCCGGAAAGTCATTCTCCCGTACCACATCATGGCCTTGAAATAGGACTGCAGCAGCCCGTCAGTGGTATAGTGGCCCCGGGGAATGTACTGGGAATAATCCTCCTGCGGGGTGTCCGTAATATCAAGGGCCTGTCCCATATTCATCAGAGGGGAAACGTAAATACCCTCGCTATTATTAATAAGCTGCAATTCCTCCGCCACCACCTGTTTCACCTGAGGTGGGATATTCACTTGCGGGTCCAGAAGCTTTGCGGCCACGGCGAAAAAGCCAGCGTTTCTTTTGGCGGCATTTTCCCAGTCACTGCCTTTAAGGGCGGCATACTGCTTTTGGGATACGGTGAGCATGGCCGCGGTTAACTCTTTTAATTCCGGGGCCAGTTTTTCCTTTTCAATTACCCGCAGCAGGTGGCTGAAGAACAAGTGATAATTGTGCAGCATTGAGTCGGTGGTAATAAAACTGGGCACCGGGTCATAACGGTTGATTTCATAAAGCATGAAAAATTCCCGCTGGTGTTCATTGGGCACTACCACAAACCCGTTTTTCACCAGTAAACGCTCCGCTTCCGGCGAAAATTGAAACATGTCCTTGTTGGTTACATTACCAAGTCCCGGTTCCACCTGATAAGGCTTCAGGGCCGGGGAGCAGTCCACAGGCACCTCGTTATAACTGGCAAAACCAGCAACCGCCGGATTTTCAGTGTCTCCCTCGGCATGATTTTGCTCCGCTGCCCCGGAAGTGCCGCTACAACCGGACACAAGGGTGATAAGCAGCAGCATGCCAATTAACCATATGCAGATTATTCCTTTCCTTTGCAACGGGTTTAACCTCCTTTTTTATGGCGGGTTAATATAACGCTTATCAAATGTCATTGAGTCAACAAATAATAGCGATCACTTCCGCCACTGCACCGGTATGTTTTGTCGTTCCATAGACAGCCGGACATGCCCCTAAATAAATTAATAGCGTCCTGGCAAGGCTGTCCCGGTACTAATTTAGGTTAATTATAACCCAAGTACCAATTAATGCATATAGTGAATCCTCTTCGGCATATAACTGAGGGCATTTTCAAAATTAGCAATTAAGGAGTTCTATTATGGTGTTTTACGAAATGCAAGACGCAAGTATTGACTGGTGGGGTGTTGCCGGCCCATTTTGTCACCACAAGTTTTGACTGCCAGACTGCGGAAACACCACACAAAGGGAAAAGGTTTTTAAAACTTCATTATTGACGTATGACCAAAACCCGAGTATAATATTTAGCATAAAGGGTATATATTCAAAAAGGGGCAAATGCCGCTAATATCAACGCACGGTGGTTTTTACATCGTCCCACACATGGGTTACCTGTTATCTTCAAGCGTTGCTGCAACAACACCTCCCATATACATTACAGATTCTTTACTATATCCCATAGCGACGATATGTTGAAATGCACGGCGCTGGATAAAGGCTGGCATAGTTATGAACATCACACGGGAAAGAAGGGCTGGTTTATGTCAACTAATAAAGTGCGTTTTTTACCTGATGACATAACTATAGCAGTGGAAAGCCATGAAACTATATTAGATGCGGCAGTCAGGGCCGGGATAGCTGTGAAAAGCTCCTGTGGAGGTGCCGGCACCTGTAGCCGGTGCCGGGTAATAACAAAAAGTGGTCAAGCCCGTGTTAACAGCACAGGTAAATTAACTGAAGAGGAATTGGCACGGGGTTATGCGTTAGCTTGCCAGACGTACCCGCAAAGTGATATGGAGATTGAGATACCGGAAACATCAAGGCTGGCGGCACACCAGGTTTTAACCAGCCAGGGTCAGGAGTTTGATCAATCAATAACTCCAACGGAACCTTTATTTAA
Organism: Desulfallas thermosapovorans DSM 6562; assembly: GCF_008124625.1. Classification (NCBI taxonomy): domain Bacteria; kingdom Bacillati; phylum Bacillota; class Clostridia; order Eubacteriales; family Desulfallaceae; genus Desulfallas; species Desulfallas thermosapovorans. Next base: position 15,669 of record NZ_VNHM01000003.1, on the reverse strand, counting down.
AAAAATTAAATTACAGCTTTTGGAACCTTCCCTTGACGACCATGTTGATGACATGTCCAGACTATATTCCGAACTAAATAAAATGGCTGAGGTGGATTCTCCCTGTATTGATTTGGAAATTATACAAAAACTTCCACAAACCGTTCGTAAAGGTAATTGGAAGGTAACAGTATCCCTGGCCGACATAAAAGGCCGTACAGAAATAGTTAACATTGAACCGGGCTGGGATTACAAAAAGTATTATGGTTTGGCTTTGGATATAGGTACTACAACGGTTGTTGCCCACTTGGTGGATCTGGAATCAGGCGAGTCCCTGGGGGTGGAGGGTACTTATAACAAACAGGCTGTTTTTGGTGATGACGTAATTTCCAGGATTATTTATGCCGTTGAACACAAAAAAGGGTTGGAGCAAATGCAAACAACCATTATCACAACCATTAATGAACTCATAGATAATCTGGTTGAAGGCAGTCATGTGGATCATAATGATATTTGGTATATTACCTGTGCTGCAAATACCACCATGACCCATCTCTTTTTGGGTATCGACCCGGAATACATCCGGCTGGAACCCTATGTGCCCGCTTTTAATTCCATCAATCCCATTACAGCGGCCGACCTTAGCATCAAAGCCAACCCCAAAGCCCGTATTTATTGCCTGCCCGGTATAGCCAGTTATGTTGGTGGCGATATTACGGCCGGGGTTGAAGTAACGGGTATTGATAAGCAGGACGACATTAATTTGTTTATCGATGTTGGAACCAACGGGGAGATGGTCCTGGGGAACAGTGAGTGGTTGGTGGCCTGTGCTTGTTCCGCCGGGCCTGCCTTTGAGGGCGGTGGCATAGCTTACGGCATGCGGGCTATGGACGGGGCCATTGAGCATATCAGAGTAACACCCGGGACATTGGATGTATATTGGGAAACGGTGGGGAATAAAAAACCCGTGGGAATTTGCGGCTCGGGATTGATCGATTGTATATCAACTCTACGGGAAGCCGGTGTTATTGATCGTACCGGCAACTTTTTGCCGCTTCCGGCCAATGAGCGAGTGCAAATAATAGACGGTGAAAAGCTGTTTATACTAGTTCCCGCTGAAGAATCAGGTACAGGTACGGATATTACCATCTCCCAAACGGACATCAAGGACCTTATTCGTTCCAAAGCCGCGGTTTTTGCTGGTGTTCAGACCATGTTAAAGACAGTTGGCCTGCCCGTGGAGGCTATCGAAAGGGTATATATAGCCGGTGGGTTTGGCAGGTATATAAATCTGCATGACGCTATCAATATAGGTATGTTCCCGGATCTCCCCCTGGAAAGGTATAAATATATCGGTAATAGTTCCGTTAAGGGTGCCAAAATGGCGTTACTTTCCAAAGAGGCCAGAAGGGAAGCTGAAAAATTGGCGGAAAAAATAACTTATATTGAATTGAGTATCGGAAACGACTTTATGGAAGAATTCGTTTCAGCGTTATTCATTCCCCATACCAATGTGGATTTATTTCCCAGTATTAATCAAGCATGCAACCCGGTGTAAATCAAAAAAGCAATCTTATACCTCCTATGTAAATATATTTCATATTATGCAGGCAGGGCGCGGTAGCCCTGCTTTACTTTATCCCTATCACAAAAAATTAAAAAACCACTTGACATTTGCATTAATAGAGGTTATATTACTTAAAAAGTATACCGGATATGTACACTTTAGCGGGCGACGAGGTACTTATATATGAGGCTAAATCAGGCAACAGATTATGCTTTCCGGGCGGTTTTATATTTGTCCGGCTTGCCCAAAGGACAGGTAATAGAGGCCAGGGTTATAGCCGAAAGCGAGAAAATTCCCATGCGGTTCATGCTCAAGATACTCCGCCTGTTGACCCAGGCCGGGATTGTTGAATCCTACCGGGGAGTTGGCGGGGGCTACGCGCTGGCCAAAATGCCCCGGGAAATCACCCTGAAGGATGTTGTGGAGGCGGTGGAGGGACCGGTGCGTATCAACAGGTGTTTGATTGCCCCCGAGGAGTGTAATAAGCGCAACACCGCCAAATGCGCTGTACATAAAGCCCTTTATTCAATTCAACAGACCATCAACCGGGAGCTGGAGCAATATAACTTCGAAACGCTAAGCAGACAAAACAATCACTAACCTGGAAACGAACTGTCCACCCGTGCGTAAAAAGTTCGGGGGTATGTGCGTAATTTATTAAAATGCCCATAAGTGTACTATGATAGTATACTTTAGTGCGCTATCTTTTTAGCAGTGCTTACAGTAAATTTGATTTGCCCGAATTTAGTGCCCTGGCATGCTTAACAACTACTAAAAATGCTTATCTCAAAGTATACAAATCCAGTATAGAATATTATTGCAGGAGGTTAAAAAGAATGAAAATGTGTGATTCAGCGGACGTTAAGCTAATTGACTTTATGCGCAGCAAGGCCGGTGTGGAAACTTCTTTTCACCGCGTACCCGACCAGGCGATCAAATGCGGGTTTGGCATGCAGGGGGTATGCTGCCGGTTGTGTTCCAACGGCCCCTGCCGCATAACTCCGCAAAGTCCCAGAGGGGTTTGCGGGGCCGGTGCCGATACCATTGTAGCCCGCAACTTCCTGCGGGCGGTGGCTGCCGGGGCGGCCTGTTACCTGCATATAGTGGAAAATTCCGCCACCAACCTCAAAGCAGTGGGCCAGGGAAGCGCCGGATTAACCATTAGGGAACCCGAACTGCTCAATGAACTGGCCGGATTGATGGGGGTTGAGGAAACAGACCCGGCCGGTCAGGCTGTGGCGGTGGCCAACCTGGTGTTGGAGGACCTCAACCGGCCCAGAGGTCAGGAGATGACCCAGGTTAGTAATCTGGCCTATGAGCCCAGGCTGAAGCGCTGGAAAGAGCTGGGCATCATTCCCGGGGGCGCCAAGTCCGAAGTTTTCGACGCCATCGTCAAGACCAGCACCAACCTGTCCAGCGACCCCGTGGATATGCTGCTGCACGCTTTGAAGCTGGGTATTGCCACCGGCTTATACGGACTTACCTTAACTAACTACCTGAACGATATTATGCTGGGCGCACCGGAAATCAGGACCGCCAGAGTGGGTTTTTCCGTGGTGGACCCCGGTTACATCAATATCATGGTCACCGGCCACCAGCACTCCTTGATTGGAATTTTGCAGGACCGCCTGGCCGCTCCCGGTGCCGTGGCCATGGCCGAGCAGGCCGGAGCCAGGGGATTTAAAATTGTCGGCTGCACCTGCGTGGGCCAGGATATGCAATTGCGGGGGGCGCACTGCGCCGGTGTTTTCGCCGGTCACGCCGGTAACAATTTCACCAGCGAGGCGCTGCTGGCCACAGGTGGTATTGATCTGCTGGTCTCCGAGTTCAATTGTACCGTGCCCGGGCTGGAACCGCTCTGCGAACAGTTTATGGTGGGGCAGTTGTGCCTGGATGACGTGGCTAAAAAGGCCAACGCCGAATATACCGGGTTTGATATACAGGCGGGTGATGAACTGGCCCAAAAAATCATGCAGGCCGCCGTGGCCAGCTATAATAACCGGCGGGGTAAGGTGCAGGTGGATATACCGGTCCATGGCTATGATGATGCCCTTACCGGGGTTAGTGAGAAATCGCTGCAAAGATTCCTGGGCGGTACCTTTAAGCCCCTGATCGATTTAATAGCCGGCGGTACCATCAAAGGGGTTGCCGCCGTGGTGGGCTGCTCCAACCTTACCGCCAAGGGACATGATGTATTTACTGTAGAATTGACCAAAGAGCTCATTAAACGGGATATTATCGTCCTTTCGGCAGGCTGCACCAGCGGCGGGCTTGAAAACTGCGGCCTGATGTCACCGGCTGCCGCGGAACTGGCCGGACCGGGATTGAAGGCGGTCTGTCAAAAGCTGGGCATTCCCCCGGTGTTGAATTTCGGACCCTGCCTGGCCATTGGCCGCCTGGAAATAGTGGCCACCGAACTGGCCCGGGCGTTAAAAATTGACATTCCCCAGTTACCCCTGGTGCTGTCCGCACCCCAGTGGTTGGAGGAGCAGGCCCTGGCCGATGGAGCCTTCGGGCTGGCCCTGGGGTTACCCCTGCACCTGGCCATACCGCCCTTTGTCACCGGCAGTAAACTGGTGAGCCGCGTGCTCACTGAAGATATGGAGCAGCTCACCGGAGGCAGGGTAATCCTGGAGGGAGAAATTGTACCGGCGGCCGAGAAACTGGCGGAAATCATTGAGCAAAAAAGAAAAGCCCTGGGTTTATAGGGGGGATGAGCAGTGAAACGGATACTGATTAATAGGGAACTGTGCCAGGGTTGCCGCAACTGCCAGCTGGCCTGTATGGCCGAGCACACTGAAGCCAAATCGGTATTAATGCTGGATCTCGAGGACCCGGCCAACCAGGCCCGGAATTTCGTAGAGGCTGATCTGGATGGTCGCCCGGTGCCCCTGCTGTGCCGGCACTGCGATGACCCGGCCTGTGCCACAGCCTGCATGTCCGGGGCATTACGTAAAAACCCGGATACAGGCCTGGTAGAGCATGACCGGGTTAAATGTGCCGGGTGCTGGATGTGCGTGATGTCCTGCCCCTACGGCCTTATCCGCCCGGATCAACTGGCCGGCAGAACAGCGGTTAAATGTGATTTTTGCGTCACAAGGCCAATGCCCCGCTGTGTGGAGGCCTGCCCCACCGGGGCTATAACATTGATTGAACTGGAAAGCAAGGGCAGGTTAACTAAGGCCGGCCTGCCGGGACAAAGCCTTGCAAGGGAGGTGGAGATGTGAGCAAATACTTGATTTTAGGGGCCAGCGCCGCCGGTATCAGCGCCGCCAGGGCGATACGCGAGCAGGATGGCGGTGGGGAGATTACCGTTATCAGTAAAGATGAGCGTGTTTATTCCCGCTGCATGCTCCATTATATCATTGGCGGGCAAAGGTCTGAGGACGAAACCCGCTTTATAGAGGATGACTTTTTTGAACAGCACAATATCCGCTGGCTGCCGGGACGGGAAGCGGTCAAATTGGATAGCGCGGGAAAGAAAGTGCAGCTTTCGGATGGAGAAACCCACCGCTATGATCAATTGCTCATTGCCACCGGGGCTTCCTCTGTACTGCCGCCGGTGGAAAACCTGGGCCGCGGCAAACAGGTACGGTCGCTGCGGAACCTGGAAGACGCCCGGGATATTATCCGGTTGTCCGGCGGGACTGATACCGTAGCCGTTATCGGGGCCGGGTTGGTGGGCATGGATGCCGCCTGTGCCCTGGCCCAGCGGGGGGTAAAGGTAACGGTGGTGGAAGTGGCGGGACATATTCTGCCCCTGCAACTGGACCAAAGGGCGGCCGCAAGTTATGAGCGGTTATGCAAAAAGCACAATATGGAATTTATATTTAACGATATGGTGGCCTCGGTGGTGCTGGATGAAGATGATAACGTGCAGGGATTGAAGCTTAAAAGCGGCGGAACGGTGCCCTGCGGCATGGTGGTGGTGGCCGCCGGGGTTAAACCCAACATTGATTTTCTAAGGGATACGCCGGTGGATACCGGCCGGGGTATCAAAGTAAACGAGCAACAGCAAACTTCAGTGGCCGGGATATACGCGGCGGGGGACGTTTGTGAATCCCTGGAGTCCTTTACCGGCCAGGTGATGCCTACGCCCGTATGGCCGTCGGCGGTCCGGCAAGGTTGGGTGGCCGGCAGCAACATGGCCGGCAGGCCCGTGCGCCTGGAGGATAATTTCGCTTTTCAAAATTCCATGACCTTTTTCGGGCTGTCATCGGTATCATTTGGAACAATAAACCCGCCGGGTGAAAGTTTCCGGGTACTGGTGGATGACCGGGGGGACGCCGGTTATAAAAAGGTGATTTTACAGGACGGGCGCATTAAAGGGGCTATCTTACAGGGGGATATCAGCGCAGCCGGGATTTTGGGTGCGCTGGTTAAAAAAGGTATAAATATATCCGGGCTGGAGAATCGGGTATTTGAGCTCAGCTATGCTGATTTCTTCGCCCAGAAGGAAAACGGGGAATTTTACTTTAAATAACGTCATATAAACGTTTGTAAATAACGGCTCATTGCAGGGCCGTTATTTTTTGTGCCTGGTTAATCTTCCCCATTATAAGTTCACAAACCATACGGCCAGGGATATTGGATTTAATCACAGAGTACCCCCGGGTGTGCTTTTTTACATTGATAGACAAGTTATAATTTCAATGCTATAATAAAATAATCAATAGACAACTTAATAATCTAAAATAAGTTGCCTGATAATTATAGGCAAAAGAGGAGGGGGATTAAAGCTTGTTATTTAAAGGTGGCGTGAAATTTTCTGATTTAACCCGTATTGGTTTTGTCCTTATGATGTTACTTGTTTTCTCGTTAGTTGCAACTGTAGGCTGTTCTTCTGAAAATGAAACCGGTGATGTGCAGCAAGGCGCCAAAGAAGCTATTATGTTTGGTGATTTTAATTGGGAAAGCGCCCTGGTAAACAACAGGATTGCCCAGTTTATTATTGAGAACGGGTATGAATATCCTACGGATAGCATACCCGGGGAAACGATACCTTTGATGCAGGGTTTGCGCAATGGAGATATCGATGTGGCGATGGAAATATGGGTCCAAAATGCTCAGGAAGCCTATGACAAGGGAATTGAATCCGGTGATTATATAGACCTGGGAACAAATTTTAATGATGATGTACAGGGATTGTATGTGCCTACATACATGATAGAGGGTGACCCGGAAAGAGGTATAGAACCCATGGCCCCGGACCTTAAAACCATTGAGGACCTCCCCAAGTACTGGGAATTGTTTAAAGATCCGGAAGACCCCGGCAAAGGAAGGTTCTACGGGGCCGTTCCCGGTTGGGAAGCGGATGAAATACTGGTGGATAAATTCGCTAGTTATGGTCTGGACGAATATTATAATATTTTTCGCCCGGGTTCCGGTGCCTCACTGGCTTCCTCAATAGTATCAGCCTACCAGAAGGGGGAACCGTGGTTTGGCTACTACTGGGAGCCGACATGGGTATTCGGTCTATATGATCTTACACAAATCCATGAGCCGGAATATAGCGACGAGTTATGGGAGAATGGCTATGCCTGTGCATTTCCTTCCGTTGATGTCAATATCGTTATAAACAAGGATTTGCCCGAACGGGCTCCCGATGTGGTGGAGTTTCTTGATAAATACAGTTTGAATAGCAACCTGATCAGTGAAGTATTGGCTTATATGCAGCGGGAAAATACGGAAGCGGAAGAAGCGGCCCTGTGGTTTCTTAGGGAAAAGGCGGATGTATGGACAAACTGGGTCCCCAGCGATGTAGCGCAGAAGGTACAAGAGAAACTCTAACTATCAAGAAAAGCGCGCCCATTGTAGTTCCCTTTCGTGCGCGCTTTTCAGTGCTTTAATCCTTAGTACTTGCCTTAAATATGGCAAGCATAATTTCCCAAAGTACAAAAAAAGCAGTACGGTCCCCAAAATCCGTACTGCTTAATCTTCCCTTAGCCCGCTGCAATAATTTTTAAATGGGGTGTATTACAGGTATATGAATGTTTTTCCTGATTTTTTGCGTTTTTCTATAGCCCCTTCCGTAAACGATTTTATGGACATGGTATTAGTTAAATACAGCGCGGTTTTTGATTATATATCCACTATGATACTGGGGATGCTCATGTTAATCGAATCCTTTTTACTTTGGGTTCCCTGGTGGCTTGTGGTGGTATTGGTGATTATCTTGGGTCGCCGGGCTACTAAATCCTGGCTAACCGGTGCGGTGATGGGAATTATGCTCACCGTAGTCGGTAGTTTAGGCATGTGGGATTTAATGATGCAAACCCTGGCTATTGTAGGTGTAGCAGTATTTATTGCTATAATTATGGGAATTCCTATAGGGATTTTAATGGCCTCACATCCTAAACTCGAGGCTTTTCTGAGGCCTATTCTGGACGCTATGCAGACTATGCCCAGTTTTGTTTATTTAATTCCGGCATTAATGTTTTTCGGCCTGGGAAAAGTTCCGGGGATATTCGCTACCCTTATATACGCTTTACCTCCAATTATACGTCTTACCAATCTTGGTATAAAACAAGTCTCCAGCGATGTGATAGAAGCGGGCAAAGCTTTTGGTGCTACCAGGATGCAATTGTTGTTTAAAATACAGCTACCGCTTGCCATGCCAAGTATAATGTCGGGGGTTAACCAAACAACCATGATGGCACTGGCGATGGTGGTTATTGCGTCGATGATTGGAGCGCGCGGCTTAGGTGAACCGGTACTGATCGCAATTGGCCGGATTGATATCGGGCGTGGTCTCGAAGCCGGTATTTGCATTGTTATTCTGGCTATTGTCATTGACCGGTTGCTGCAAGGATTGGGCAATCAAAAGACATCCTTACCAGGAAGCAATGATTAAAAAAGGGCAGAATAAAAGGGCGCTGTTTGGCGCCTTTTTGCGTACTTGCGGCTTTACGGTAATGCTTGGCGGCACAAACAGCTATTTGAAAAACCGCTATTGTGGTAAAATATTCAAGAGGGAGGTGGTGGGTAAATGCCACAGGCAAGTCAGATTCCGGCACGATATTCTTACAGGGATTATTTGCAACTACCCGATTGTAGTTGCGAAATAATAAACGGTGAACTGTTTGCAATGACTCCCGCGCCCACTGTTCGGCACCAGCTGGTTTTGCGCAATGTACTGTTGCTGCTTGTGGAACGATTAAAAGGTAGCGGGTGCGAGGTTATCAGCGCACCCTGCGATGTACTGTTGCCCGGGGACATAAAGGACATAGGGGATACCTCCACCATTGTGCAGCCCGATATTTTTGTCGTGTGTGACAATTTTAAACTTAAAGAAAAATATTGTCTTGGTGCCCCGGACCTGATAGTAGAAATCGTGTCACCATCGAGGCCGTCCATGGATTACGTTAAAAAGCTGCATATTTATGAAAAATACGGTGTGAGGGAGTATTGGATTGTAAATTACCAGCAACAGGAGGTCATGGTTTATAAATTGTGTGGTAACGAGTACGGGGCACCCAAAACACATGTGGACGGGCACATTGAACCCGGTATTTTCGGTGATTTGGGGCTGGCGTTAAAGGATATATTTGCCTGAAGTGACCCGGCCGGCTGTTGGTGAAGGATGTAATTCCTCAGCTTTCTTGACGTATTGCGCCGGCATAATATAAAATTCTAGCTGACCATGGTTAACCAACAAATTAACATTAACCGTGTGTGATATTTTGGAGCTACCATCGGGGGTGAGGTAAATTTTTGCTAATTTTTGGCAGGGGCAGTACCAGATTGTTTTAAAGTACGTCGAAGAGAACTTTCAATTTTTTTTAACTAAAGCCTTATACGTGGGTATTATTTTATTTATTACCTACCTATTGCTAAAACTGCGAGTTGCCCTGGTAAATAAAATATTTGACAGGGCTACCGGAGACCTTAATAAAGCCAATACCTTAAAGACACTGCTGCTTTCGGGAACCCGTTACGTCATCTATATTGTGGCCGTCCTGACCATGCTGGCCGTTTTTGAGATTAACATTACACCCATGCTGGCCAGTGCCGGTATTGTGGGGTTGGCCGTGGGTTTTGGCGCGCAAAACCTGGTCAAGGATATTATTACCGGTTTTTTTATTATGTTTGAGGACCAGTTCCATGTGGGTGACTTTATCGAAGTCAACGATCAGGTCGCCGGAACGGTGGAGGAACTGGGGTTGCGTTTAACCACCATCCGGGAATGGAGCGGCAAAAAATTCTATATTGCCAACTCGGAAATTAAAACAGTTAGAAATTATAATCGTGGCCATTTGCGGACCGTTGTCTCGGTTGCGGTTCCCTTTGAGGAAAATTTGCAAAGGGTGTTCGGCACACTGGAGAGGGTGTGCCGGCACATCACCGGTGAGCATGCCGATAAGCTGATCAAGCAGGAAAACGGTTCCTTCGTTGAGCCGCCCCAAATTTATGGCATCACGGACATCAACAAGGACGAGCGGGGAGTGGTTTTCACGGTGATCGCCGTGGTTGAACCTGCCTATTACTGGTTTTTGGAACGGGAATTCAGGCGGGTAATTTTGGAATACTTCCAGGACGCCGGAATTGCCCTGGCTTACCCGCAGATTAACATTAAAACCGCCCGGGGTTTTGAGCCTGCGGTGGGGAGTAGTTAGCCAGTATTAATAAATTTCATGGTGCCGGCCAAAGGGCAGTCATGTCCCCTTGGGGGGAATATGGCTGTTTTTTTATGGTTTTGTATATCCAGCGGAATTTGGCACATCCCGCCCATGTGACAATATTATGGTAGAAATAGATTTTATATGGAAGGATGATTATTTTGCAATACTATTATGGAGATAAAAACCTGCTCAGGGTGCTTGACGAAACCGGATTCTGGAAGCAACAAGAGGCGGAGCACACAGTGGTTATCCGGCAGGTAGTGCCAAATTTGGAACCACAATATGTACAGCTGCTGCAGGAATGGGAACGGGCCCTTGCCCAAACACAAGCAATTGCGGTGCAGTATATAGAAGCAGTCATCAGGTCCAATTACAATATAAATCATGCCCTGGAACAGCAAATAATTCAGTTTATACATTATGCTGTAGATCAAAGCCGGAAATTCGTTGAGTTTTTAAATGAACTGTCTGCCAACAGTGCTGTTATTCGCAATAATCCGGTGGCGCAGGTAGTCATAAACCACATACGCAGGGAATCAGAATATTACGTAGGGGTAGTGCAAGCTTTTTTGAATTTACGAAATTGAGTGCCAATTTGCATACTTTGCGGTTGACGTACAATATGGTGCGTGCTACCATAATGATAATGCATATTAAAGAGTTTGTTCGAAAAGCAGGCACTGGCTCAAATGAACAGTTTCTTAAAACGGTAAGCTGGTGATTTTTAGTAACCGGTTAAATAGCTCCGCAAACCTTTGCTGTAACCGGGGCGGGTTAAATGATCAGACCAATTAAAGTTGTAAACGGGGGTGCTCTATAAGAGGCCCCTTTCTTATTTTGGGGGAGTCAAAATTTACGGGTGGTGAAATCATGGAAAAAATCTGGGACGCCCACGTGCACTTTTTTCCGCAGCGGTTATTTGACGCCATATGGCGCTGGTTCGCCAATGTTGGCTGGAAAATACCCTATGCGGGCTGGGAATTGGATAGATACGTTGCTTCCCTGCGGGGGATGGGGGTGGAGCGCGCCTTTTTGTTGACTTACGCCCACAAACCCGATATGTCGCTGGAGTTAAACCGCTGGGTGCGGGATGTATGCCGGCGGTATGATTGTTTTATACCCTTTGCCTGCATTCACCCCCGGGACCACAATCTGGAGCGGGTGATGTCCACGGTGCTGGATGACTGGCAGTTTGCCGGCTTTAAGTTGCAACTGGCGGTGCAGCAATACGCTGCTGACGACCCGGCACTGGAGCCGGTTTTCCGGGCGGCGGCGGAGCGGCAAAAGCCTGTGATCATCCATGCCGGTACCGCGCCTTATTCACAAACCGATCCCCTGCTGGGACTTGATCACATGGAAAGGGTCATGGAAAAATGGCCCGAATTGAAGGTGGTTATTCCCCACCTGGGTTATTATGAGCTTGATAAGGCCTTTTCCCTGGTGGAAAGGTACCCCAACGTTTACCTCGATACTTCCTGGGTTATGGGTGCAGGGCAGATCGACCTGCCGGTTGAACGCCTGGTAGAATTTATGGAGCGCCACCCCCACCGGTTTTTGTACGGCAGCGATTTTCCCATCATTGAGCATCAATTGGAATCCGGGCTGGAGATTCTCCGCGGGCTGGGCTTAACAACCGGGACTCTGCGCCGGGTTGTTTATGATAATGCTCGCGATTTGGTGGCTATTTCAACTTCAATTTAGCCAGGGCCTCCGCCAGGGCGGGGTTGGTCAACTCCCCGGAATTGTTTTGCTGCCGCAGGAATTTTTGCACATCCCGCCTGGATATGCTTTGCTTTTCGTCTTTCCTTCTCTTGTTGAAGGAGCTGAGCTTTTCCCGGTACCCGCACGGGTAGACAAAAACTTTTCAATTACCGCCAGCCTGATAGCTGCGTCCTTTTTTGTAACTTTTTTGTAAACAGCCGTTATTTACCACATTACACTCGCATGTAATCATAAACCACAAACGCGGGGAATCGGAATGTTTTTTTGGAATTGTACAGGCTTTTTGAATTTACGAAATTAAGTGTTAATTTGCATGTTTTACGGTTGACGTTAAATATGGTACATGTTACCATACTGGTAGTACCTGTTAAAGTGTTAAGCCGGTTGTTGGTGCTGTTTAAAAATTCCGCCTTTGCTGTAGCCGGGGCGGGTTAAGTGGTCAGGCCAGTTAAAGTTTTCTTTCCATGTTTTCTTCCTGATAAGGAGGTTTAACACAAATGTTTAAAAAGATTTTAGTTGCCCTGGACGGCTCTCAACCATCCCAAAATGCCCTGGACGCAGCTATAAGGCTGGCAGAGGATTACCAGGCCGATTTGTTGCTTTTCCATGTGATGCAAATGCCCATCCCCGCCGATAAATTTGAATCTCTAAGCGGTAAACTGGGCAGCCTTTATTACCAGTTAAAAGAACAAATCGAAGGGTTTGCCGCCAGACTGTTTCAAGAGGCTACCTCAAAATGCGCTTCCCATTCAATTAAATGGCAAAAAAGAGCGGTTTGGGGTGATCCTGCCGGGGAAATAATCAAAGAAGCTTGCAACGGGAATTATGACCTGATCGTCATAGGCAGCAGGGGACTGGATGACGTAGAAAACTGGCTGCTGGGCAGCGTCAGCCAGAGGGTCGTGCGGCGTTCCAAGTGCCCGGTACTGGTAATCAGGTAGACTACCCCGGGTGGAAGACTAATGCAAACCAAGACTAACCTTAAGCATATCAACAAGACAGGGGCGATTAATTTGTTTTTTTTAATAAAACAAATTAATCGCCCCGTGCTTTTATTGACGTGGTATATCCCCCTGGGATAAAATACATTGTTATAATCCTGTTACATTTTACACCTGATATAACAAACGCACGCAAAGAGCTGTGCAAAAACCGTTTCCTATGCATGGAAAGGATTGTTAATATGAGTAAAGTGTTACTTTTGGCGGAGAAACCCTCGGTGGGCCAGGATCTGGCCCGGGTTCTGAACTGCCATAAAAAGGGACACGGGTATTTGGAAGGGGATAAATATATCGTTACCTGGGCACTGGGCCACCTGGTGACCCTGGCCGATCCCGAAACCTATGATCCCAAATTTAGCACCTGGCGGCTGGAGGACCTGCCCATTTTGCCCACCCGCTTAAAGCTGGTGGTGATTAAACAGAGCGGCAAGCAGTTTAATGCCGTTGCCGCCCAGATGAAAAGAAAGGATGTCCAGGAAATAGTCATTGCCACCGACGCCGGCCGGGAGGGGGAGCTGGTGGCCAGGTGGATTATCGAAAAGGCCGGGGTAAAAAAGCCCCTGAAACGGCTCTGGATTTCTTCGGTTACCGACAAAGCCATCAAAGAGGGGATCAGGAATTTAAAAAACGGCAGCGATTATGAAAACCTCTTCGCCTCGGCCGTCGCCCGGGCTGAGGCCGACTGGCTGGTGGGGATCAATGCCACCCGGGCTTTGACCTGCAAACATAATGCCCAGCTTTCCTGCGGCAGGGTCCAAACCCCCACCCTGGCCATCATTGCCCGGCGGGAGGAGGAAATTAAAAACTTTAAGCCCCGGAAATATTACGGCATCACCGCCAGGGCGGGTAAAATTGACTTAACCTGGCGGGACAGCCACACCGGGGAAACCAGAATTTTTGACGAAGATAAATGTAATAGCATAATATCAGCGCTGCAAAATAAAAACGCGGTAATTACAGGTGTGGAAAAATCCTATAAAAAAAGCTTCGCTCCCCGGCTATATGACTTGACGGAACTCCAAAGGGACGCCAACAAAATCTTTGGCTATTCAGCCAAGGAAACGCTATCCATAATGCAACGGCTGTACGAACACCACAAAATATTGACCTATCCCCGTACCGACTCCAGGTTTATCACCACGGATATGGTGGATACTTTAAAGGAACGGCTGGCCGCCTGCAGCGTGCCTCCTTACGCCAGGCCGGCGGCCAAACTGCTTCGGGGCACAATAAAAGCAAACAAATCCTTTGTGGATGACAGCAAAGTGACGGACCACCATGCCGTTATACCCACGGAGCAACCGGTTTTATTAAACAATTTAAGCGATGCCGAAAGAAAAATATATGACCTGGTGGTGAAAAGGTTTTTAGCTGCTTTATATCCTCCCTTTGAATACGAGCAAACCACCGTCAAGGCCACCATCGGCAACGAGCTTTTTGTCGCCAGGGGTAAGGTGGTTATCGCTCAGGGTTGGAAAGAAGTATATAACAACCATTTCGATGGGGAAGAGGACAGCGGTGACAGTATTGCAGAGCAGGTGTTACCGGTTTTAAATAAGGGCGATATTTTAAAAGTGTCAGACCTGACCCGAACCGCGGGGGAGACCAAGCCGCCGGATCCCTTTAACGAAGCCAGCCTGCTTTCCGCCATGGAAAACCCCGCCAGGTACATGGCCGGGGAAAGCAAAGATTTAATTCAAACCATCGGCAAAACCGGCGGGCTGGGCACAGTGGCCACCAGGGCCGACATAATTGAAAAATTGTTTAATAATTTTCTCATCGAAAAAAGGGGCCAGGGTATATTCATCACTTCCAAAGGCAGGCAACTGCTTGATTTGGTCCCTGCGGAACTAAAAACACCGTCCTTAACCGCCCAGTGGGAACAAAAACTGGAGGCCATTGCCCGGGGCAGGCTGAACAAAAACAATTTCATAAAAGATATGCAACGCTACGCCCATGCCGTTGTCAATGAGATCAAAAACAGTACGGCCAGATTTAAGCACGACAACCTGACCGGTGAAAAATGCCCCAGCTGCGGGAAACGCTTGCTGGAGGTTAACGGCAAGAAAGGAAAGCTGCTGGTTTGCCAGGACAGGGAGTGCGGGTACCGAAAAGGGGTTAGCAAAATAACCAGCGCTCGCTGCCCCAATTGCCACAAGCGGCTGAACCTACAGGGTGAAGGGGAAGGGCAAATATTTGTCTGCCCGTGCGGCTACCGGGAAAAACTCAGTTCCTTCAACAAGAGAAGGAAGAACGAAAAGCAAAGCATATCCGGGCGGGATGTGCAAAAATACCTGCGCCAGCAAAGTAGCTCCGGGGAGCTGACCAACCCCGCCCTGGCGGAAGCCCTGGCTAAGTTGAAGTTGAAATAGCCACCAAATCAGGGGCATTATCATAAACAACCCGGCGCAGCGTCCCGGCGGTTAGCGGGTGAATGCAGGTGTGAATTAGCAAATTAAATCGGCACCTCATTTGCAAAATAGAGCAGTTGAAAAACGAGGGGTTAAACCAATATTTTGCACATTAATCAAGCATATTCGAACCCAAGTTTTCACATAATCACGGTATTTCGGCAGCTGTTTTTACCATAAAGTAAGCAGTCAGGAAATAGCTGACTGCTTAAGGGACTTGTCCTTAAAACAAGATCAAGGTATAGTATATTTATTCCACCCGAATTCGGTAACTGGCCTTTGGATGCAGGTGGAACCGGGTATTGCTAAGGTATATAACCCAGTCAGGGTCCATTTCGATCCGGCAAGGTAAAAAATGGTCCCCAATC